>JAZNZC010000046.1:0-2942 GCA_045594745.1 Eubacteriales bacterium | reverse complement strand
TGCTGATAGAAGGCACGAACACCATTGTAACCCCCGAAATAACACCGGGCATAGTAAGGGGCAAAATAACGCGCCAAAGCGTTTTGCGGTTGTTACAGCCAAGGTCTGCTGCCGCCTCATGATAACGTACGTCAAGCTTGTTCATTGAGGTAAAGATCGGCAAGACCATATAAGGCAAAAAGTCATAGATCATACCCAAAATGACCGCTCCCTCGGTGCCGATAAAGGTCAGCTTTTCAAAACCAAGCGAGGTTAAAAACCCGCTTACAAGTCCACCGTTATCAAGCAGTGCCATCAAGGAGTACGTACGGATCAAAAGACTGATCCACATAGGCAGCATCAAAAGTACCGTCAGAACGTTACGTGCCTTTTCGGACATTCTCGACATACAGTATGCCAAAGGATAGCCGATCAAAAGGCAGATCACGGTTGCAATGAGGGCAAAACCCAAGGACATTACAAACGTGTGCGAATAGGATGAAAGCGAGAGAATATTCTCAAACGTGAACTTCCCTTCCTGATCCGTAAACGCAAAATACAGCACCACCAAGAGAGGGCCGATGATAAACAGCGACGCCCAAAAAGCATACGGTGCGGTTGCTATATGTTCAAAAAAGGATCTTTTTTTCATTCTTCGTCTATCTCCTCCGTGGCATCAGAAAGCTTATCCAGCTCGTCGCTGAAAGAAGAATAGTCGCCGAACATACCCGAAAATTCGGATTTTTTCATAATGTGGAAGGCATCGGGATCAATAGAAAGACCGATGGTCTCACCCTCTGCTACAAAGTCTGTGGTCTGTATCATCCATTTGAAGCCTTCAACATCTACGATGATCTCATAGTGAACGCCCTTGAATGTAACGCCTGTAACAAGACCGCTGAGCATTCCCTTTTCCACGGGAACAACATCAACGTCCTCGGGGCGAATGACCACGTCAACGGGCTCGTTGGTATCAAATCCGCCGTCTACGCAATCAAAAGTATGTCCCGCAAGCTTTACACGGTAATCTGCAAGCATTACACCGTCAACGATGTTGGATTCACCGATAAAATCGGCAACAAACGCGTTAATGGGTTCGTTATAGATATCGGTTGGAGTACCGATCTGCTGGATCTTTCCGTGAGCCATAACGACGACTGTATCGGACATAGAGAGTGCCTCTTCCTGATCGTGCGTTACGTAAATAAAGGTAATACCGGTTTGGTGCTGAATGTTCTTTAACTCATTCTGCATATCCTTGCGGAGTTTGAGATCAAGAGCTGCCAAAGGCTCGTCTAACAGGAGCACCTTAGGTTGGTTCACAAGTGCGCGAGCAATGGCAACACGCTGTTGCTGTCCACCCGACAAGGTATTTACCTTGCGACGCTCAAAACCGCGCAGGTTTACAAGAGCGAGCATCTCTTTGACCTTTTCTTTGATCTGTGCATCAGAGCATTTCTGAATACGCAGACCGAAAGCGATGTTGTCAAATACGTTTAAGTGAGGAAAAAGCGCATATCTTTGAAATACGGTGTTGACCTGTCTTTGATACGGCGGTATATCGTTAATACGTCTGCCATCAAAGAATACATCACCATCATCGGGCGTTTCAAATCCGCCGATGATGCGAAGTGTGGTGGTTTTGCCGCATCCCGAAGGGCCTAACAAAGTGATAAACTCCTTGTTATGGATCTCCAGGTTGATGTGATCGAGAACGGTCTCTCCGTCAAAAGACTTGGAAATACCGTTCAGCCGGATTAGCACGTTTTTGTTCATTCCGCATAAATACTCCTTTTATAAAAAATACCTATGGAACAAAACGGACACCTCTGTCCGCTGCCGGCACGACTTTTTAACGGCTGAAAAATAAAAAGACGTTTTGCCGACACTCTGACCATAAACTTATAGAATATATTGTAACAGATATTCGACAGAAATGCAATAGCTTTGCAAAAATAATTCAAAATATTTCATATTTTGTGTATATTTTTTCAGTCTATGCGACATCTGCTTTTGCCTGCATAAAAGGAGATGATGTTTTCCTTGATCTCTCCAAGCAAGCGAACACGTGTTTCATACCCACCCCAAGCCATGTGCGGCGTGAGAAGCACGTTTGGTAAATGCTTGATTTTGTTAAACGGATGCTCCGCATCAAAAGGCTCTTTTGAATAGACGTCAACGCCAAGACCGCCAATGCGCTCTTCCAAAATAGCGTTGGTAAGTGCCGCTTCATCGGTAACGGCGCCACGTGCAACATTGATAACAATGGCATCCCTTTTCAGCATTGCAATGTGTGCCTCATCGAGCAGATTTCTTGTTTGATCGCAAAGGGGCACGTGCAGGGACAAAATATCGGATTTTTGACAAATGGTATCAAAATCAACACATTCTACCCCCTCCACTGGGGTGCGTTTGTAGACCAAAACACGGCATCCCAAAGCCGCGGCAACACGCGCTACTTGCTTGCCAATGTTTCCATATCCAACGATCCCCCAAGTTCTGCCCGCGATCTCGTGATAAACGGGAGTGAGTCGATTGGCAATTCCGTTTTTCGTATATTCTCCGCTGCGTACAAAATCGGTGTATTCGCCAAGATGTGTATAAAGCGAGAGTGCCATTGAAAGCGTCAGTTGCGCTACACTCTGCGTGGAATACCCCTCCACATTACAAACGCCAATACCTGCCGTACGGCAATAATCAAGGTCGACGTTATCGTATCCCGTTGCGGCAAGACAGATCAGCTTCAATTTGGGGGCTTTTGGTAAATTAGTGGCATTTAGCTTGAGTTTGTTGATAACTACAACATCGGCATCCTGTACGTGAGAATGTGGTATAATATATTTAAGAAAAAAGCAAATGACAAAATGACAGTCGTAGAAAGGGGTATATTATGCCAAAAGGTGAACGAAACGAGTACAGCAAAGAGTTCAAATTAACAGCAGTTCATTTAATGAAAAGCGGAT
>JAZNZC010000045.1:0-2100 GCA_045594745.1 Eubacteriales bacterium | reverse complement strand
CCCGTCTGTAAGGACGGATTTAGTTGAAAAAAGCACTTGCTCGTGCAAGTGCTTTTTTCTGGCTGGGGTAGCTGGATTCGAACCAGCGAAAATGCCAGAGTCAAAGTCTGGTGCCTTACCGCTTGGCTATACCCCAATATTTGATTGACCTTTTGGTATTATATCACATTTTATTCTCTCTGTCAAGAACTTTTTTGCTTTTTTTCCAATCTTTTTCACCAAGGTCGCAGTAGGCGACCAAAATCTGCGTTTTTCGCCGCCTGTTTTGCCTATTTTTTGAAAAAAGCTAACTTTTTTTGCCATTTCCCTTGCTATTTTAGCCCAAATAGTGTATGATAATAAGTGATATTTTATTTATGTGAGGTGTCATTTATGAAAAAAACAGTGAAAGATATTCTGGCAATGATCCGTGATAACGGTATTCAGATGGTCGACTTCAAAATGGTTGACATCAACGGTCAATATCGCCACGTGACCATTCCTGCCGGAAACTTCTCCGAAGAAACGATGAAAAGCGGCATCGGTTTTGATGCCTCCAACTACGGCTACGCGGTTGTTGAGAAGAGTGATATGGTCTTCATTCCCGATCCCGACACCGCGCTCATCGATCCTTTCTGCACCATCCCCACGCTCACAATGACCGGTAACGCGATGATCATCGACAGCCCCGAGAACAGACCTCTGCCGCAGTATCCCCGCAACATCGTCAAGGCGGCAGAACAATATATGAAGGATTGCGGCATTGCCGACACGATGCTTATTCTCCCCGAGTTCGAGTTTTATCTTTTCGATAACGTCGGTTGGGAAGTTGCGCCAAACAGCATCAGCGCGCAGGTTGACGCACGTCAATCCTATTGGAACAGCGCGGTTGCAGGCGACGGTGTTGTCGTGCAAAAGCAGAAGAACTATCACATCGCAAAGCCCTTTGACGTGGCTTACGAGTGCCGTAGCGAGATGTGTATGCATATGAAGGATGCGGGCATTGAGATCAACTATCACCATCCCGAGGTAGCGGCTTCGGGTCAGTTCGAGATCGAGCCTCAGCTTGGCAAGATGTCCGAGATGGCGGACGCCACGATGATGATCAAATATATCATCCACAACACCGCGCTCAAGTACGGCAAGTCGGCAACCTTTATGCCCAAGCCTATCTATGGAGAGGCGGGAAGCGGTATGCACGTTCATATGCTTCTGCTCAAGGATGGACAACCCGTTTTCTCGGATGACAATGGCTACGCGCACCTGAGCCGCGAGGCGCACTATTTTATGGGCGGATTGCTCAAGCATATCCACTCTCTGTGCGCGCTGACCAACCCCAGCACCAACTCTTTCAAGCGTTTGGTTCCCGGCTTTGAAGCGCCCGTAACGGTTGGATATGCAACGTCTAACCGTTCTGCGGTTATCCGCATCCCTGCTTATGCAAAAGCACCTGACAAGCGTCGCTTTGAGCTTCGCAACCCCGATGCCACCTGCAACCCCTATTTCTGCTATGCGGCAATCCTGATGGCAGGTCTTGACGGCATCAAGAACAAGATCGATCCTCACGAAAACGGCTGGGGACCTTACGACTGCAACCTCTATCATCTGCCCGAAGAAGAAAAAGCAAAGCTCAAGGGTCTGCCTACCTCTCTTGACGAAGCCCTCACCGCTCTTGAGGCGGATCACGACTACCTCACCGCGGGCGGCGTATTCCCCGAAGAGCTCATCAAGAACTTTATTAAGACCAAGCGCGAGGAGTGCCGCCGTATGGCTGCTATCCCTCACCCCGCAGAATTTGAGCAATATTATAATTTGTAAGAGCGTTTTAGAAGAGATTGCGGGGAACCTTTTTCGAGAAAAAGCGTTCCCCCGCACCCCCTCCCAAAAGCCCCTAACAAATTAACAAAATCAAATCGTTACTCCACAGATAGACAGTCGGTGTGAGCCCTTCGCTCGCTTTGGCTGCCGTAGTGAGACCTACCAAGACCCTGCTCGTTAAGAGAGTTGATTAGAATAACTGTAGGGCGGGGCTTGCTCCCAACGCCAAAAAACTTGACACTTATTCCCGTATGTGCTATAATAACCAATGAAAGGCGGTGACCTTATGAAAAGATATCCCCG
>JAZNZC010000044.1:0-10393 GCA_045594745.1 Eubacteriales bacterium | reverse complement strand
CCACCCTGCCGAACGGCTACGACACCTATGTTGGTGAGCGCGGTGTCAAGCTCTCGGGCGGACAAAAGCAACGCATCTCGGTTGCGAGATTGTTCCTCAAAAATCCGCCGATCCTCGTTCTTGACGAGGCAACAAGTGCACTTGACAACGAAAGCGAAAGACTTGTTCAACAGTCACTTGAAAAGCTTGCCGAGGGTCGCACGACCTTTATCATCGCGCACCGCCTGACCACCATTCGCAATGCCGACCGCATCTTAGTGCTGACCGAGAACGGTATTGAAGAATCGGGCACTCACCAAGAACTCATAGCAAAGGGCGGCATTTACAGCGAGCTGTATGCGCTCTATGCCAACCTCTAATCAATCCCCCTGATGAAAGGAAAGAACATTATGTATGACGTTGCCATTATAGGCGGCGGTGTTGTGGGCGGTATGATCGCACGCACCCTTGCCTCTTATCAATTAAATATTTGCATTCTTGAAAAAGCGCACGACGTTGCCACGGGTGCAAGTGCGGCAAACTCCGCTATTGTGCATGCAGGTTACGACGCCAAGGAAGGCTCTCTCAAAGCCAAGCTCAACGTGCGCGGCTCGCGCTTGATGCCCTCGGTTTGCCAAGAGCTCGGCGTCAAGTATCAAAACAACGGCTCTCTTGTTATCGGCTTCAACGAAGATGACCGCGCCGCTCTCGAAGCCCTGCTTGTGCGCGGACAAAAGAACGGTGTCGATGGACTTCGCATCATCGAGGCAGAAGAGCTCCACACGCTGGAGCCTAATCTCTCCCCAAATGTTCTTTGCGCACTCCACGCACCAACGGGTGCCATCGTTTGCCCGTATGAGCTCACCATTGCTTCTATCGGTAATGCAATGGACAACGGTGCCGACCTCAAGCTCGACTTTGCTGTTTCCAACATTCGCGACCTTGGCACACACTATGAAATTTCTTCTATCAACGATACTGTTTCGGCGCGCTACATCGTCAATGCGGCAGGCGTTTTTGCCGATGAGATTGCCAAGATGGTGGGAGACGACAGCTTCTCCATTCATCCGCGTCGCGGCGAATACGTGCTCCTTGACAAGGAGTGCGGCAAGCTCGTTGGGCATACTATCTTCCGCACCCCCGGCAAAATGGGGAAAGGAATTTTGGTCTCCCCCACTGTCGACGGCAACCTGATCACAGGCCCTACGGGCGTGGATATTGAAGATAAGCTTGATAGATCCACCACCGCCGAGGGATTGGCTTTTGTGATGAAGCAGAGCAATGAAAACACCAAGGGCATTCCCTTTGGCAAGAGTATCACCTCTTTCTGCGGTCTGCGCGCCGTCGGATCGACAGGTGACTTTATCATCAACAACCCAAAGCCGCACTTCATCAACGTTGCGGGTATCGAGTCGCCCGGACTCTCCTCTGCCCCCGCCATTGCCGAAATGGTGATTGATCTGCTCAACAATGCAGGTCTCACGCTTGAAAAGAAAACCGACTTTGATCCCATCCGTCCTGCCGCTCACGCATTCCGCGAGGGCACGATCGAGGAAAAGAACGCCATCATCAAAAAAGACCCCACCTACGGACACATTATCTGCCGTTGCGAGGGTGTCAGCGAGGGCGAGATCCTTGCGGCGATCCGTCAAAATCCGCGTCCGCGTGACCTCGACGGCGTCAAGCGCCGCACACGCGCACAAATGGGACGTTGTCAAGGCGGCTTCTGCTCCCCTTACATTGTGGAGCTTCTTGCAAAAGAAATGAACATTCCCTATGAGGATGTAACCAAATGCGGCGGCAAGTCGCGCATCAATGTGCAAAAAACAAAAGGAGGTGCGCAAGAATGAGAGAAATTGATCTTGTTATCATCGGCGGCGGTCCTGCCGGTATGAGCGCGGCTCTGGCAGCGCACGAGGCGGGCATTCGCGACCTCTTGATCTTGGAACGTGATGAAAAGCTTGGCGGTATTTTGCAGCAATGTATTCACAACGGCTTCGGACTTCACCGCTTTGGTGAGGAGCTGACCGGCCCCGAATACGCTTGGCGTTATGAAAAAGAAGTACACGCAAAGAACATTCCCTTCCTTCTTGGCACAATGGTGCTCGATATTACACCCGACCGCGTGGTAACTGCTACCAATACAGAGGACGGTGTTTTCCAGCTTAAGGCAAAAGCCATTATCCTTGCTATGGGTTGCCGTGAGCGTTCTCGCGGAGCGCTCAACATTGCAGGCACTCGTCCCGCAGGCATTTACAGCGCGGGGACAGCACAAAAATACGTCAATCTCAAGGGCTATCTTCCCGGCCGCGAGGTCGTTATTCTCGGTTCAGGAGACATCGGTCTGATTATGGCGCGCCGTATGACACTTGAGGGTGCAAAAGTGCACGCCGTTTGCGAGCTGATGCCCTACTCGGGCGGTCTTGCACGTAATATTGAGCAATGTCTCAATGATTTTAACATTCCCCTCAAGCTCAGCCACACCGTTGTTGAGATTCACGGACGTGAGCGCTTGACAGGTGTAACCATTGCAAAAGTGGATGAAAACCGCCGTCCGATTCCCGAAACGCGTGAATACATCCCCTGCGACACGCTTCTTCTTTCGGTTGGTCTCATTCCCGAGAATGAGCTTTCCAAGACTGCCGACGTCACCCTTGACCGCGTAACAAACGGCGCTGTGGTCGACCAGGACAGACAAACCGCCACCGAGGGCATTTTCGCTTGCGGAAACGTACTCCACGTGCACGACCTTGTTGACTTCGTCTCCGAGGAGGCAGAGGTCGCAGGCAAGAGCGCGGCGGCGTATATTCTTGGTAAGAGTGAAAAGAAGATACACATTCCCCTCTCGACCGACGGTCGCGTGCGCTACACCGTTCCGCAGGTCATTACCGCCGAAAAGGACGTTACTGTCTATTTCCGCGTAGCCGACGTTTATCGCAACGTCACCCTCAAGGTTCTTGACGGCGAGCGCGTGGTGGCACAAAAGAAAAAGAGCCGTATGGCTCCGGGGGAAATGGAAAGCATCACGCTCAAAGCATCTTCCTTTGTAGATGCCAAAGAACTCAAATTCGTTTTGGAGGTGCGCTGATATGAAAAGAGATTTGACCTGCATCGTTTGCCCCATCGGTTGCCAACTTTGCGCAACGATTGAGGATGGTGTTGTGACCGAGGTCACAGGCAACACCTGCCCTCGCGGCAAGCAATATGCCATTGACGAATGTACCAATCCCGTTCGCACCATTACCTCTACCGCACGTACACAAAATGGCGGTGTCATCCCCGTCAAGACCGACCGCCCTATTCCGAAAGATTTGATGTTCGACTGTATGCGCGAGATCGACCGCTCGGTCGTTTCCCTGCCTGCGCACATCGGTGACATTGTTATCGAAAACCTCTTGGGAACAGGTGCAAATGTAGTTGTAACTGCCAATATGGAATAAAAATGAAGGGAGTCGTTCCGCTGAACGACTCCCTTTTTACTTTGTCAATTTTTCTTCCAGCTTCCTGGCGAGAAGAACAAGAGTATCGGGAATATTTCAAGTCTGCCTGCAAGCATATCAAACGTGAGAACAAGCTTGGAGAACCAACTGAAATTCCCAAAGTGCATCGTAGCTCCTACCGCCTCAAATCCGGGGCCGATATTGTTAAAGCAAGCCAATACTGCCGAGAAATTTGTGCCAATAGAAAAGCCGTCAATGCACACAACAACAAAACTCAAAAACAGAATGAGGACATAAGCCGAAAGGTAACCGTTAACACCCGACATCACCTTTTCGTCTACGGCGCGTCCGTTTACACGCACGACTTCAACTCTGTTCGGTCGAACCATTTGGCGAATATTGCGGCGCAAACCCTTGAACAAAAGCAGAATACGCGCGCACTTCATACCGCCGCACGTACTGCCCGCACAGGCGCCGGTGACCATCAGAATGGTCAAAATACCTTTGGAGAACGTCGGCCACAGGTCAAAATCGACTGTGGAAAAACCGGTAGTGGAGATAATACTTGCTACCTGGAAAGCTGCGTGGCGCAGTCCCTCACCAAGGGTGTCGTACATATCCGCAATGTTCCAAGTGATAAGAGCAATACTGATGGCTACAATGCAGAAATACAAGCGTAGCTCTTCATCGCGGATAACCGCGCGGAATTGGCGAAGAATAATGAGATAATAGCAACTAAAGTTAACGCCAAAGAGCAGCATAAACACCGTTGTGACGTTTTGAATGTAGGGACTGTAGCTTCCAATGCTGTCTGCTTTGACACCAAATCCACCGGTACCCGCCGTTCCAAACATCGTGCACAAAGCCTCAAACCAGTTCATATCGCCAAGTATTAAAAAAGAAAAATTGAGCACGCTAAGTGCGATATAAGTGCCATAAAGATAGAGTGCTGTTTGACGGAGCTTGGGAACAAGCTTGCCAACCTCGGGGCCCGGGCTCTCCGCACGGAAAAGGTGCATTGTAAAGCCTTCACTCTTTTTGCCGCCGGGAACCAACGCCAAAAGGAACACAAGAACCCCCATACCGCCAACCCAGTGGCTAAAGCTACGCCAATACAGGATCCCGCGTGAGAGTACCTCTACGTTGGGAACAACCGAGGAACCGGTTGTAGTAAAGCCCGAAACGATTTCAAAAAGCGCATCGATAAAGCGCGGGATCTCACCCGAGATCACAAAGGGCAATGAGCCGATAAGACTCATCAAAATCCAGCTTGCCGCAGTGCAAACAAAGCCTTCCCTTGCTGTCAGGCGATTGGCATTGTTGCGCGAGAGAAGCTTTAATGTAACATACAGGGCCAAAGCGATGCAAATAGCCACCGCAAACCCCAAAACCGCTTTGAGTTGATTATCATAGATGCTGATAGCAAGTGCCGGCACCATAAATACCGCTTCTGCTATGCAGATCAGGGAGAGAAAGCGGAACATCATTTTATAATTCATAAACCGCTCCTCTTATTCAAAAATATCGTTGAACTCCAGCACGGTATTCTCACCGTTAACAACAACCACTACGTTGTCACCCTCGCGGAAGTAATCGTCGCCACCCGGAATGATGATCTCATTGCCGCGTGCGATACAAACGATGCGAACATTCTCTTTGAATTTGATCTTGCGCAGAGGCTCATCACAGTGGAAGGTATCGGGATCAACCAAGAATTCAATCGCTTCGGCTTGTCCGTCCGCCACGTGATGAATGGCAACAGCGGCGCCATCCTGATTCTTCATTGCGCGTACATAGCGCACGATGGTGTTACAGCACAGCTTACCCGGTGAGACCACGCTACCGATGGAAAGTTGGTCAATAAATGAAGAGTTATCCAATCTGCCAAGTCGGGTGACCACCTGCGGCACACCTAAGCTCTCGGCATAAAGTGAAACGATAACGTTTTGCTCGTCGGTATCGGTCAGGGAAAGCAGAGCATCTGCCTCGGCAAGGCCTTCTTTTTCAAGGAAGGTCAAATTGCCATCGTCGCCGTGAACTACGGCAGCACGCGGCAAAAGCTCACTAAGCTCGAGACAACGCTGTGCGTCGCGCTCGAAGATGGTAATATCGATCGAGCGGCTGTTTTTGAGCTTTTTGGCAAGATAGTAAGACATTGCCCCACCGCCGACAACCATCACGCGGCGCGCCTTATGCGTAACGATACCAAGGCTTTTGAGCATAATGGCAAGATCATCGGGCGCGGCAGTGACAAAGATGCGGTCCCCCTCGCGCAAAATGAATTTGCCATCGGGAATGATCGCTTCGCCGTCACGCAGAACGACGCAAACAAGTACTCTTGTACGCACAATGGTATCGAGATTGGCAAGAGCAACATTGCAGAGTCGGCTTCCTTCCTCTACGCGCAATTCTGCAAGCTCAGCGCGACCGCCCATAAAGGACTCACGCGTCAAAAAGCCGGGATATTTGATAAGTCGCTCAATTTCGGCGGCTGCATCCTGCTCGGGGTTGAAGGTCAAGGAAATGCCGAACGCATCACGCATGGCGTATGCCTGCTCGAGATATTCGGGATCGCGGATGCGTGCAATGGTATGGATGCGCGGATTGAGACTGCGCGCGGTCATACAAGAGAGCAGATTGAGCTCATCACTACCCGTGCAGGCAATGAGAAGCTTGCACTTTTTGACACCCGCACGTTGGAGTGCTTCCATAGATGCACAGTTGCCTTGCACCGCCATAACGTCGTAGCGGTTGATGCCGCTCTCAAGCACTTGGGGGTTGGAATCCATAATGGTCAGATCGTACCCTGCCGCGCCAAGCTCACGCGCCAAGGTCTCGCCAATATCGCCACAACCGCAAATCAAAATTTTCATAGTCGTCTGTCTCCTTTCAAAAGGAATGTCGGTTCATAAAGAGGTTTTTCAAAGTAAAGTCAGCGCAGATACTCCACTGCCGAAAGAGCGGCAACAGTTCCGTCGGCGACCGCCGTGGTCAACTGACGCACGTTCTTGCGGCAAGCATCTCCTGCGGCAAAAATACCGGGGCAAGAGGTTCTGCATTCATTGTCTGTGATAAAATAGCCGTCCTCGTCAAGGTCGACGAGATCGGAAAATGCCGCATTCTGCGGAAGTTGCCCGATGGCCTCAAAAAGTGCCGCAACGGGCAGGTATTCGACCGCTCCCGTGGTGACATTTCGCAAGGTCAGTGATTGCAGGCTTTCCTCTCCTTGCAGTTCCTCGATCACTGTTTCGCCGATAAATTCAATGTTTTCTCGCGCTCTCATTTGTTCTGCAAGACTCTTCTCTGCGCGAAGCTCCGAGCGGCGATGAATGAGATAAACACGCGAGCAATATTCGGAGAGCACTAAGGCATCCTGCACGGCGGTATTACCGCCGCCAACCACTGCGACCTCTTTTTTGCGGAAGAACATTCCGTCGCAGGTAGCGCAGAAGGAAACGCCGCGCCCGATAAGGTTTTCCTCGCCCACAAGCCCCAATTTACGGTGCTTGAGTCCCGTGGCAAGGATAACTGCAGAAGCAGAATAAGCCTCTCCACTTGTCAAAAGCGAAAATGCACCGTCGGCTTTTTCAATTTTGGAAACCGTAGCGTAGACAGTCTCAACGCCCAGCGCCGTGATCTGCTTTGTCAGCCCATCGGCAAAGGTGTAGCCATCCACATCGGGGAGAGCGGGATAGTTTTCAATTTTTCGCGTCGGCAGGATCTGTCCGCCCAGAGCCTCTCCCTCAAAAAGGAGAACACTCTTTCCGGCTCTTGCCGCATAAAGCGCGGCTGCCATTCCGGCAGGGCCGCCGCCAACAATGGCAATATCGTATTTCATGTTTACCTCTTAAATTATGCTTATTTCACACGCATCGCTTTGATGCGCTCGGCATTGGGCGTGACCACGCAGGACCAGTTGGTGTGATAGATGACAAGTCCCGGCTTGCCGCCCGCAGGCTTTTTGACGTTGCGAACGAGTGTGTAATCGACCTCAACGTTTTCGCCATCCGCCCCCTTGGAATAGAAAGCGGCAATTTCTGCTGCCTCGGTAAAGTTCTCGGCAGGGGGATCATCCCCGTTCGTCAGCATCACCGTGTGAGAACCCGGCATACCCTTGACGTGGAACCAAAAATCGTTCTTCCCTGCCACCTTATGCGTGATATATTCGTTTTGCAAATTGTTCTTGCCGCAAAGCACGCGGTATCCACCCGAGGTGCGGAACTCTGCAACCGTAGGCGTGGGCATCTTTTTGGCGAGTGCATAGTTTTTCATACGCGACGCGTAGCCCGAGCGATAAAGCTCCTCGCGGATCTCGGCAAGGTCTGCCGCCGTTTCGGCGTGCGTTAAAGAATCAAAAACAGTATCAATGTAGCGAAGCTCCGCCTCACCAAGTGCAATCTGCTTGGTCAATTCCACGCGCGCGGTCTTGGATTTGTTGTACTTTTTGTAATATACCTGCGCATTTGCCGAGGGAGAAAGACGGTTATTGAGCGCCACTGTGCAAGTTCCGAAAGTACCGTCCTCGCGATAGTCGCTGTAATCGGTGAGGGTCGCCTCGCTCATACCTCGTGAGAGCAGATAGAGATTTGCCGTAATAAGATCGGCATACTTTTTATATTCCTCTCCACGTTCGCAATCGGCAAGCTCGCCGCGTTGAAGCTCTATCTTCTTACGCAAACGGGCATCGGCGTTGGTCAGAATGCGTAAAATATCTGCCGCACGTTGACGAATGTGGTTTTCTCTGTCGCGCGTGTGGAAGAAATCATCGAGCATCTGCCCTGCACTCGTATAGGGACGCATTTCAAAATCGGATCCGTAGTGACGAAGCTCACAGAATGCATACTCCACAGGCTTGTTGCCCGAGAGAACCATCGTGGGCGCGTAGCTTGACGAGCGGATCATCTCCAATACCGTCGAAAAATTCTCCCAAAGCTTGTCGATACGGCAAATGCCGACAGGCGTATCGGTATGCCCCGATGTTCGATAGACGATCTCGCGGGCAACTGCCGCAGAAATACCAAGAAAGGTCGTGCTGATCCACTTATCGGCAGGGCGTTCGGGGGCAGATTGTCTCCATTGCTCCCAAAAGGCTTCCTGCGTTACACCGAGCGGATCGATCTTTTCCTGCGGTGGGGGAAGCTCATACGTCATTCCCGGCAGGACCTGACGGAGCGCCGAGGTAGAAAAATCAACGGGATGCAGAACCGCCATTACGCGTTTGTCGTCGTTGAGAAGCATCAGGTTGCTGTGCTTGCCCATGATCTCACAAACAAGATAGCGGCGGCAATCAAAGCCCATTTCGTCGCGCGTCTCAAATTCGAGCGTGACAACACGCTCAAAGCCCTCTTGACGCAGGTCAGACAGCTTTGCTCCTTGCAGATGCTTGCGCAAAAGCATACAGAGCATGGGCGGCGCGGCGGGATTTTCTTTTTGTTCATTGGTAAAGCCAAAACGGGGGTTGGATGAGCCTGCATTGATAAGAAGTCGCTTTCCACCCTCAAGGCTTCGCATCTGCAAAACGATCTCATCGCGCTCGGGCTGAAATACGCGCTCAATACGCGCGCCAAGCGCAACTGCCTTGACTTCGGCTATCATACACGCGAGCATTCCTGCATCAAATGCCATTCTTTATTCCCCCCCTCAAAAAATCTTTACAAAATATTATAACATATTCTTGCAATTTTTACAAGTAGGTGTTATAATAAATCCAGAAAAGTTTGGAAAGGACGGTTTTCTATGATAAACAGAACCGTAATTGGCATTGACGTTGGCGGAACGACCACCAAAATTGTGGGATTTCGCACAAATAAAAAAGGTGAGCAAGAGCTCATCGCGCCGCAGTTCGTGCGCGCGACCGACCCTCTGACCTCAATTTACGGCGCGTTTGGCAAATTCACCGCCGAAAACGATCTCACACTCTCTGACATCGACCGCATTATGATGACTGGCGCGGGCTCGGTTTACGTCAAAGACGCGATCTACAATCTGCCCTGCTCTCCTGTTCCGGAGTTCACCAGCAGCGGTGTGGGCGGTCTTTACCTCTCGGGGCTTGATGAAGCCATCGTTGTCAGTATGGGAACAGGTACTGCTATCAACCACGCAAAGCGCACGAAGGACGGACACGAGATCAAGTATCTTGGCGGTACGGGCGTGGGCGGCGGCACGCTGATCGGACTCTCTCGCAAGCTCATTGGTGTAGACACCATCGAGCACATCGAAAAGCTCGCGGCCGACGGAGACCTCGCTAACATCGATTTGCGCATCAAGGACATCGCGCAAAACCGTTCCTATCACGGCATTAACGAAAATCTAACCGCCGCAAACTTTGGCAAGGTTTCGGACATAGCAACCAATGCTGACCTCGCACTCGGCATCTCTAATATGGTAGCCGAAATCATCGCAATGCTCGCCATTTTTGCAGCACGTAGCTACAACATCAAGGATATCGTCCTCATCGGTAATCTGACCACCATTGCGCCTATCCGCCACGTTTTCGAGTCGCTTGGCGATAGCTTCGGCGTTCGCTTCGTTATTCCCGAAAACGCACAGTTCGGCACTGTGATCGGAGCCGCATTGCATAAGGAGTAATTTTTGAATGATTGCGGGGGAACATATTCCGAAGGAATTTTGTTTCCCCGCACCCCTTCCAAAAAGCGCTCGCACGAATATATCCAAAATAGAGTTGTTAGTTTGCGAACAGACGGGCGACCATCGGTTGCCTATCTCTTGTTTGATATTTTAATATATTTCTTTATATACAAAATCCTCGATACCCCCTTGACAAAAGGGCTTTTTTTATGTATAATAAAATAAGTATGATATACTCGGCAAGAGTTTGCTTTTTCATACACATTGAAAACAAAATAAGAAAGGGAGGTGTAAGAATGGTACCAACAATTGTTCTGATTGTCTCCGTTGTTGCGGCTGTCGTTGTTGGATGCGGCATTGGCTTTTTCGTTCGCAAGAACATCGGC
>JAZNZC010000043.1:0-2964 GCA_045594745.1 Eubacteriales bacterium | reverse complement strand
AACAGTATGTCTCGATTTCGTCGCCTTTGACAACGGCAAGGGAGATGCCGTAACCTCGTTTTCCTTTTATTTTCAATAGACGTTCCACATCGATAGCGTGAAAAAATCGCATGAATTATTCCCTCCTACAAATTCTTATTTATCGAGCTGTTTATGCTTTGTGACCACCGATGGTTTCGTTGCGTTCGCGTGCTGTTGCACCATCTTGGAAGTTTGTTCCCTTGAGGATCGCATTGGCACCATAGCGATCTTTTATCTGAATCATTGCCTTTTGGATTCTACGTTCTTTTTCCTCAGCAGCATCTTCCTCAGCTTGCTTGCGTTCAAGCTCTTCCGGATCGTCAAACAGTGTAAGCTGTTGAGGAGCAGAGACCTTAACCACCTCATCTTCTCCGATAAGATGATTGGCTGTAATATTAAGCCGACGTGTGAGCAGTTTGGGATCAGCGATTCTATCGAACAGCTCGAGAGTCTTTTCCATCACCAATCGTGTTGACGATGTGTGCTTTCCCATATTTACGGTTCCACGAGCGTGCTTGGGAATCTCTCGTCCGTAGCGATCAACTTCGATGGTTCCGGTGTAAGCTGCTCTTCTTTTCGGATCCTTCAGATTATCGATGTCATAGCCGATATGAAGAACGATTTGATCTGTTACCACGCCTTTCTCAACAAGGCCAAGCACGAGGCTTTCCGTCATTTCTCGAACGATCACCTTTGTTTCATCGAAGGTGTAAGGACGCGTCAAGACTTGTCCAGAACTCACGCTCGTGGACTCGGGTTTATATGCCTTGATATCAGCTATCGTAACAGGTTCCCAGCCCCAAGCCTGATCAATGATATATTGCGCGTTCTTTCCAAACTCTTTGTACAGTCGTTCTTCGTTTTGAATTGAGCAACGCGCAACATCTCCCATTGTATACAGCCCGAGCTTGTTCAGTCGTTTTGCAATTCCGCTGCCGATCATCCAAAAGTCGGTCAGATCCTTGTGTGTCCATAGAGTTCTTCTGTAGGTCATCGTATCAAGCTCCGCAATTCGCACGCCATCCTTGTCGGGAGGAATGTGTTTTGCGGTAATATCCAAAGCGACCTTGCAAAGGTACATGTTTTCGGCAATACCTGCCGTGGCAGTAACACCGGAGGAGGACAAAACGTCCTGTATCAGCATTCTTGCAAAGTCATGAGCGTTCATCTTATGGTTATCAAGATACGGTGTGGCATCGATAAACACTTCGTCAATGCTGTAGGCGTACAGATCGTCGATCGATACGTATTTGAGGTAGATCGCAACGATCTTTGCACTACACTCACGATAAAGAGCCATCCTTGGAGGAGCTGCAATATAGTCAACAGCGAGGTTCGGATTCTTTTTCAATTCTGTGTCGTTGTAAGAGGATCCCTCGAAGTCCTTACCACGCAGTTTTGCTTTCCGCTGAGCATTCACCATCTTTACTTGTTGTACAGCTTCAAATAGCCGTGCACGACCGGAAATACCATACGCCTTTAGGGAAGGCGTTACAGCGAGACAGATGGTTTTCTCAGTCTTGGAAACGTCTGCAACGAGTAGATTGGTGGTTAACGGATCAAGACCTCGAGCAATACATTCCACGCTGGCGTAGAACGACTTGAGATCTATGGCTATATATGTTTTTTTCTTTTCCATCGTTCCACACCTCCGTTCGTGGTTTATACACTACTTTTCTACGAATCCCTGGTTACTCGACCTTTTCTATCCTGTCGGCCAACATTGCCGTCAGTCGATTATCTATAACTTTGAGCTTGGTATAGAGATTCTCAGCATTATGATGAGTTTCGAAGTCATCAAGCACTTCAATAAGTTCATCGATATAAAGAGCAAGATCCTCGGGGAATGAATGGTGTGTTCCAATAATCGAGAGGAGGACTCCATGCACACCTTGGTATGCATCATCGTCCTGCAACAAAAGGGCAACGCTTGATGCGGAGTGTAACTCCATCAAAGCATCATCATACATAAATCCATAGCCCGTTTTCTGATATTCCACAAAGCTCTGCTTTGCGGATGCTATATGTGCTCTGAACTGTTCTTCTTGTGACTCTTTCATGTTGTGAATTGCTACTGCTTGAAAGATTACAGTACCCATTAGCAAAATTAGCACAACAAGTGCGATTACCCTAAGTATTAAAGGGATGTCCTTCCACTTTGTCTTCACGGTATTATCTCCTTGGTTACGGTAATTTCTTGCCACAGTTATTGCAATATTCGAAATCACCTGCGACGGGGGTTCCGCAATACGGGCAGAACTTGTTATCAACATCGTTCTTTTTCTGTGTGTTTGTCTGTGGATTGCCAAAGCGCTCGTTCAGCGGATCGGGTTCTTCCTCGCTGTCAACAATATCATAGGTCGAGTGTCGGTTTTTACCCGTGGCATTCTTAAAATTATACACGGTCATACCAACGGCAACACAGGTCCAGAGAACACCGAAGATCGCAAAAATACCGCTTGCTTGTGCGGCGATCACTGTCCAGAGTATACCGAAGCCTATCATAAAGATTCCGACGAAACCGCCCATCATTGATGGGCCACGTCCGGGCTTAATGCTTTTCATAGAGATTACCTCCTATCTCACAATCCATAGTGGATCACATACTTGTTTCTGTTCATTGCATCAATCAGCAAGTTTCTTAGTTCTGCATACTCTGCGCCATCGCCGATGACCATTAGAAATGCTTCCAAGGATTCCGGTGGAATCAGTGTAATACCGATATAATGTAGTCCCTTCATTGGGATGTCAACGGTGTGGCAAAAGCTATCAAATACAAGGAGCTGCTCCTGTATTCCTTCAATGTAATCATCGTCAACGGATATACAGTTGTACTTTTTCGGTTCATATTCGTTATATCGATTCCCACTGATCGGAGTCTTTTCCATAATTCCAAATTCGTGCTTTGCCATATTTGAATTTTCCTCTTGTTATTCTTGATCA
>JAZNZC010000042.1:0-2370 GCA_045594745.1 Eubacteriales bacterium | reverse complement strand
CAGACTTTTGCCTTCGCGCTTTCAAAAAATACATTGATGACCTCAATGCAGAATTATATAACCGTAGTCGCCCCGATAACGAAAATGGAAAATATTATCTGTGTGCGCCGGGTGGAGAGATCATAAAAAGAAACACAGCGTATTTTGCGCTGTGTCCGCAGAAGGATTATAGAAACGGTTCGGGTTCAACCGTCTATCTGTTGAGTGACGGAGTATCGCGTCCGCCTCTGATGTGCCTATGTATCAGAATTCAAGTTCAGTTTCCGCTAAAGAAGCTTCGCAAAACCTTTCAAATGATGTGTAAAGATCTGCCCGATGCGGTTGACCGCTTTGTCTTGGATTTCGATATTGAAGGGTTAAAGAAAGCAACCGAGCTTGCCAAAAAGCAATCGGATATCAGAGAATGGCTGAAAAGTAGTGATTATTGCGCCTTTGTTGCTAACGGCAGCATCTTGCCACGCGCCAAAGGAACGGATTTACCGATGCTCGATGCGATTCCGTTCAGATCCACTCCCGATGATGAGATTGAGATTTGCGGTGTGCGAGGTATGGGAATCAAAAAGGGTGTTACCGTAATCACAGGCGGTGGTTACTCGGGCAAATCCACTTTGCTTGATGCGATATCCGCAGGAATCTACGACCACACGCTCGGTGACGGACGCGAGCTTTGTATTACCGATGAAAGTGCGGTAACCATATCCGCAGAGGACGGCAGAAGCGTAAAGCACGTCAATATATCGCCGTTCATCAAATGGTTGCCGGGAGGTGATACGAGTGATTTCTCTACCGACCACGCTTCGGGATCAACCTCGCAAGCTGCTAACATTATGGAGGCTGTAGACTGTAATGCCAAGCTCTTGCTCATTGACGAGGATAGAAGTGCTACCAATTTTATGATCCGTGACCGCATGATGAAGGAGCTGATCGAAAAAGAGCCAATTACGCCCTTTACCGACCGCGTAAACGAGCTTCACAAAACTCATGGTGTTTCTACCATCCTCGTTATCGGCGGTAGACTAATTCAAAAAAATATGATATAATTATTCCAAACTACACAACCTTTTCATTCTAATTTGTGTCTATAAGACAAGCGCTTAAAAAACGGGAAATCCCAAAAAATAAGAAAGGAGAGTGCATATGTACTATCAAAACGAGTCGGACGAAACTTTGGTAATGCTTACACTTGCAGGCGAGCAATATGCATATGAAGTTTTAGTAACACGTTATCAAAAAGCTGTAATAGCTTCTGCAATAACAGTTACAAAAAATCATTTCATGGCAGAAGATGCAGCACAGGACGCCTTTGTTACGGCTTGGATGAAACTCAACACTTTGCATGAGCCTAAAAAATATGCTTCTTGGGTGTGTCGCATTGCTAAGAACTGTGCTTTGAATATGATAAGCAGATACCGCAGTTTCCTTCCACTTGATGTGGTGGATAACCTAAACATTACCGACGACGGAGCCGAGAATCCCGCAGAGCTTTATGCACTGTCCGAGGAACGAAACGAAGTAAACAAAAGCATTGAGATGTTGCCCGAAAAAGTACGGCAGATTATAAGGCTGCACTATTTTGACGATCTTTCTATTGCGGAGATCGCAGATCGGATGCGTGTTTCGGAAGGAACGGTCAAAAGGCAACTTCACGATGGACGAAAACGAATCAGAAAGGAACTTTGCGCTATGAATGAAAAGTATAGTGATACTCTTGTGCAGCGTGTTATGAAGAAGGTTGAAGAACTGAAATTATGGCAAGTTAAAAATGATAAGAGTGGTTTTGAAAAGGAATATTCGCAGGTGCTTCGTGAGGTAGAGGAACTTCCCGAATGTACCGAAAAGCAACACGCGCTTGCTGATGTGTTGATGCGCGGTTGGTGGTGGCTCCCCGGTAAAAAGAACGATGCGTTGTTTGCTCGAATTGCCGATGCTGCTATGGAAGGTAAAAACGAGGAGGTAATGACCTTTATCGTAGCCCGCGAAGATTCCAAAGTATATGGTGGAGCCCGTATTGATTTTATTCGTGACAAACAGATCCCTCGTCTTGAAAAAGCAGGATTTGTTAAGGCTCTTGGGCGTGAGTGGTTTTGGCTCGGCTATAATCTTTTCCGTGAGGGAAAGGTAGAGGATGGGCGCGCCGCATATGACAAGGTAGAAGCAATTCTCTCAAAAGAGGATGCTTACTGTATTCTTGTGCCTTACGCACGAAAGATGGAAGAAATACTTGCATCGGACTATAAGGATAAAAGTGAAAAACGATACCTTATAGGAGCAAATACCGAAGAATACAGATCGATCAATAATGATCTTTGCTTTTGGAACAGCGAAGGCTTTGGCGAAGGATACATGAATTCAATCGATAGAACCGTAAGG
>JAZNZC010000041.1:0-9906 GCA_045594745.1 Eubacteriales bacterium | reverse complement strand
CCGTGAATTACACGAACCTTGACCTCCTCGTTGGAAAGCTTCTCAAGAGACTGCTTTACTGCCTCAACAGAGCCGCCAACGTCGGCCTTAACAATGATGTTAAGTTCCTTTACACCCTCGGAGATCTGTGCGAACAGATCGTTGAGGTTTGCTCTTGCGTTTGCTTTGAAGGTATCTTCCTTGGCCTTGTCGCGGCGTTGATCTGCCAGCGTTCTTGCCATTCTTTCGTCCTCAACTGCTTGGAACTCGTCGCCTGCAGAGGGAACCTCGGAAAGACCCGTGATCTCAACGGGAACAGAAGGCGCTGCCGCCTTGAGCGTTCTGCCCATATGGTCGGTCATCGAACGAACGTGTCCGACTGCCGTACCTGCAATAATGGTATCTCCACTGCGGAGCGTACCGTTTTGAACGAGTACCGTTGCAACGGGTCCGCGGCCGCGGTCGAGCTTCGCCTCGATGACGATACCTTTTGCGCGACGGTCGGGATTTGCTTTGAGCTCCTTGACGTCGGCTACGAGCAATACGCTCTCAAGCAGATCATCAATACCTTGTCTTGTCAGAGCCGATACGGGAACGCAGATGGTATCGCCACCCCATTCCTCGGGAACGAGGCCGTATTGGGTGAGCTCTTGCTTGATCTGATCGGGATTTGCTGTGGGTTTATCCATCTTATTGATGGCGACTACGATGTCGATCTCTGCCGCTTTTGCGTGGTTGATCGCCTCGATGGTTTGGGGCATAATACCGTCATCTGCAGCGACTACGAGAATTGCGATATCGGTTGCCATTGCACCGCGTGCACGCATTGCCGTAAAAGCGGCGTGTCCGGGGGTATCGAGGAAGGTGATGTCGCGACCATTGATCTTGACGCGGTAAGCACCGATGTGCTGGGTAATGCCGCCTGCCTCGCCTGCGGTGACATTGGTGTTACGAATAGCATCGAGAATAGAGGTCTTACCGTGGTCAACGTGACCCATAACGCAAACAACGGGTGCGCGTTCTTGGAGTTGCTCATCGGTATCGACTGCGTCGTCAAACAGACGCTCCTCAATGCTGACAACCACCTCGGGGGTAGCTTCAATGCCGAACTCATCTGCTACGAGTGCGGCGGTATCGAAGTCGATGACCTGGTTGATGGTTGCCATCATACCCATCAGCATCAGCTTCTTAACGACCTCACCTGCCGTTACATGGAGCTTGGATGCGAGTTGTCCTACAACGATCTCCTCGGGAAGCTCAACGGAGGTGGGCTTGTAATTAACGGTTTGTTGGATGGGGGTTGCGCCGCGGCGTCCCTTATCCTTTTTGTTGTTCTTGTTGCCCTTGCCAAAGCTGTTTTGCGAGCCCTGCTGTGCGTTATTCTGCTTTTTGAGCTTTTGGTTGCCGCCTTGCAGGTTGTGATCGCGGTCGGATACGAAGTTATCCAAACGCTCATCATACTTGGAAAGGTCAACGGTAGAGGTGTGGGTATCGATTACACGAGGACCCTTGCGTGTTCCGTCGGGATTGATATTGGTAGATGCACCGCGCACGATGGGCTGTGCCTTGAAGGTATCCTTGGGTGCACTTTGTACGAAATCGCCCTTGTCGCGATCAAATCCGCCGCGAGAGCGATCGTTGCTCTTGTTAAAGGAGCCGCGATCCTTTTTGGGGGCGAAGTCGTTGCCACCTTGCGGACGGGCACTGCCAAAGCCCTCGGGACGCTTGGCGCCGCCAAATGCGGGCTGACCTTGCGGTGCGCGTTGGGGTGCAGGACGAGATGCCTGCTGTACGGGCACTTGCTTAACAGTAATACCGGCGGCACCGTTTTGCTGCGGACGGTAGGGATTGCCGGTGTAAGGTTGACGGGCCGCGGGACGTGCTGCGGGTGCGGCCTCCTTGACAGGTGTAGCAGGAGCAGCGGGAGCCACGGGCGCCTGCTTTTCTTCCTTCTTTTCCTCTTTCTTTTCTTCTGCTTTCTTCTCTGCTACGTTCTGCGGACGTGCAGCGGGAGCTTCTTCCTTTGCCTTGGGGGCAGGTGCGGGGGCTGCCTTTGCAGCAGTCTCCTTTTTTTCGACAGGCTTTTCGGTCTTTTCAGCCTTTTTGGGTGCTTCAGCCGCTTCGGTTTTTTCAACCTTTTCAGCTTTTTCAACCTTTTCAGCCTTCTCGGTCTTTTCGACCTTTTTGGCTTTGGAGGGAATATAGGTCACTCCGTCCAAGTAGCTGCCGATATCGGTGATCTGATTTGCCTGCGTCAAGGACTCAAACAAAATATCAAATTCCAACGGCTCGAGCGCTTTTTGGGTAGTCTTTGCCTCAATTCCGTTCTGAGCAAGCAGTTCAACGAGATCCTTGCTCTTCATTCCCAAATCCTTTGCGAATTTGGTGATCTTAAATTGTTGATTGATAGTAGAAGCCATATTTCCTCCTGATCCTTTGCGCGGCCGCAGCGCCGTGCAAAATCATAAAATTTCGATCTTGACCCCGCAGAGGTCAATTCTCGATGTTGTCGTTTTTAGTATCCTTTGGCAATTTGGAAAGCACCAACTGACAAAGATTTTGGTCGGTGACGGCAAGAGCCGCAAGTCTTGCGCTCTTCCCTACTGCCGATGCGAGCGTGTCGCCGTTGATGTGCAATTCATAGAGCGGAACACCGTAAAAGGTGCAACGGTCCGAGAGTCGCTTGGCAGAGTTGGGGGCGTTGTCGGCGGCGCTGAAAACAGCCACGACCTTTTGCTTTTTGAGTGCCTCGCAGACCATTGGCACGCCATAGATCAGCTTGCCCGCCTTGGCGCAAAGACCAAGAGCAAAGAGCAATGCGCGGTTTGCGTCACTCATCATCGTTTGCGAGTTCTTGTTCCATAGCATCCCAGACCTCGTCAGAAATGACACATTCGAGATCACGGTCGATCCTACGGCTCTTGCGTGCCTTACGAAGGCACTTTACATCCTTGCAGATATACGCACCGCGTCCGGATTTCTTTCCTCTGAAGTCAAGCGAAATGCCGCCTTCGGGATCGCGAACCACGCGCAAAAGCTCTGCCTTGGGTTTATGTTCATTACATCCCACACAACGGCGCATGGGAATCTTTTTTACCTTTTTTTCCATTTTGATCAGTCTTCGTAATCGCTGGACTTAATATCGATCTTGCAGCCTGTAAGTCTTGCGGCAAGACGTGCATTTTGTCCTTCCTTACCGATGGCAAGAGAAAGCTGATCGGGAGCAACGCGTACGCGGCAAGCTCTTTCGCCCGTCATAGTGACCGAGATGACCTCGGCGGGAGCGAGTGCGTTGGCAACGTAGTCTTCAATTCTTTCGTCGTAATGAACGATATCGATCTTCTCACCGCAAAGCTCGTTGATGATGGCGTTCAGACGAACACCCTTGTTACCGATGCAGGCGCCTACGGGCTCAACATCCTCGTCTCTGGAATAAACGGAGATCTTTGTGCGGGAGCCTGCCTCACGGGCAACACCCTTGACGATAACGATACCGTCGGCAATCTCGGGAATTTCCAACTCGAACAGACGGCGAACCAGACCTGCGTGTGCGCGGGAAAGCGTTACAACAGGACCGCGAGCCTCTTTGTTGACCTCCATAACAAAGACCTTGATCTTGTCGCCTACCATAAATTCCTCACCGGGGATCTGCTCGGAGCGCAGAAGAACGGCGCGGCTGGTGTCGGTTTCAAGAAGCACGTTACCGGTCTCACGGTCAACCTTGCTGACCGTTGCGGTGATGATCTCCTCGTGCTTATTTTCATAAGCCTCTTGCATAGCAAGACGCTCGCCCTCACGAATACCTTGAATGATGACCGACTTTGCGGCGGCGGCACTCAGGCGGCGGAAGTTCTTGGTCTTGACCTCGGTTTCAACGACCGAGCCCAACTTGTATTTTTTGGCAATGCACTTTGCGTCAGTCAGGGAAATTTGCGTTTCGGGGTTTTCAACCACCTCAACGACCTCCTTTTGCTGATACACTCTGACGTCCTTTTTGTTGGGATCGATCAAAATACGCACGTTGGTATTGTTGCCATATTCCTTTTTATATGCGGAAATAAGGGCAGCCTCGATCTTTTCGATCATATAAGCGGCGGGAACGCCTCTTTCCTTCTCCAACAAATCAAGGGCAGTAAAAAATTCAGTATTCATTGCTTTATCCTTTCTCTATCTATAAACCGTTTGACGTTTTGTCAGTCAAATTGAAAACGTGTTTTGAGGGATGCGACGGATGCGCGGGGGAATGCTATGGGCTCTTCTTTGCCCTCTACCGCAAGCAGAATTTCTCCTGCCTCATTTAGTCCTGCAAGCTTACCAAGATAGCTCTTGGCGCCATTCAGAGGAGCGTAGAGGCGAACCTCAACATCCCAATCCTCACAAGCCTCGATCTGCCAATCCTCTTTGAGCTCTCTCTCAATACCCGGAGAGGAGACCTCAAGGTGATATGCCTCGTCGATGGGATCTGCCTCATCGAGAAGCGGATCGATAGCGCGATGCATTTTTTCGCAATCGTCAATGGTGATGCCTTCTTCGCTATCGATGGTGATGCGCAGATACATATCTGCGCCAACCTTGACGTATTCAACGTCCCACAGGACGTATCCAAGCTCTTCGGCAAGCGGCTCGGCAATCACGCGGACTGCACCAACCACTCCTTTGGCATTCTTTTTCATTTTCTTTTCCTCTTTTTCAAAAAATCCAAAAATTAAGAGCGGGTCTTGCGCGGCCCACTCTCCATACTTGTTATTCTACCGTATGTAGTATATCACATTTTTGCGCCCTTTGCAACCCTTTTTGCAAAAAAAATCTACCTTTTATTAAGTTTTTTTAATAAAATCAAAGCAAAAAGGCTTGCTTTACACTTCTTTTGTGCAAAATGGACTACATTCGACACCGCTCGACGACGTACGGCATATCCTGATAATAAAAGCTCCGCGCGCCAAAATATTCCACCCAAAAACTTTTTTGGTCGGCGTTTAAGCCCCAACCTTTGTTGGAAAGAATAGTAACACAAAACACCTGCGCGGGAAAACAAAAGAAAGGAAGCGAGACAATGAGTGTCAGACGCGGAGATATTTATTATGCCGACCTGAGCCCCGTAGTTGGCTCGGAGCAAGGGGGATTGCGCCCCGTACTGATCGTACAAAACGACATCGGCAACCGATACAGCCCCACCGTAATAGCGGCGGCGATTACTTCACGAATGAGCAAGGCAAAGCTCCCAACACACATCGATATTTATGCAGGAGAGGTAGGACTCTCAAAGGATTCTGTCATTCTGCTTGAACAGATCCGCACATTGGATAAACGCCGTCTGAAAGAGAAAATGGGACATCTTGACGACGAGGTGATGAACCACGTCAACACCGCCATTGCCATCAGCTTTGGTCTTGGAACGCCCGAAGAGGACCTCGCCGCGCGCGCGATGATGCAACAGATCAGCTACGCCCCTCACTCTACCCCCACGATGCCTGCGGCGAGTGCAACCACCACCAACCAACCTGCCGTGGCTGTGAACGAGCAACCGACGGTGCAGGGGTAGCGTGCAGAGCACGCAGTTATGATCGCCTGCGGCGAGTTATGAGTTATGATTGCTTTGGCAAGTTATGATGTGTCTTCGGCACAGTGGAAAGCAACAACGGCGATCATATCATAACGTTTGCATTTTTGCGCAGCAAAAGGCAAACTCATCACATTGCGCCCGCGCAACTCATAACGACTCGCGTCGTCACGCGAGTCTCATCACTCATAAAAAACCAACGCCCCCGTGCGAAATGCACGGGCCCGGGGTTTTGTTATTCTGCTTTGTAAGGCTCCATATTTACAATCTCTTTTTCGTATTGAGAACCATATTTATCTTGGTAGTAGTTCTCGTGCTTAATGGTAGCATCACCGCTTGGCTCACAGGTGATAATGGTACAACCGCGATGATAGCCCTGCTCGTCGATGCCACTGTATGCCAAATAGTCGATGCTGTAGCCGTAGGAGAGCGTTACGCCCTTGTATTCCAGCACAAAGTTGTTGAGGTGGTCGTGTCCGTAGAAGAGCGCCTTGGTGCTTCCCTTTTCCAAAACCGTTTCAAAGAGTTGTTCATCGGTGCGCGAGCAATAGACGACCTCGTCAGTCTCGCCGTCAAAGCCTTTGACCCATTTGACGTTCTCTGTCTCCTTTTTGCCGTTGGCGATAGATTCGTCATAAGCCGCCTTGACCTCGCGGAGCGGAATGTGCATAAACATCAAGCTCTTGGGCTCAAGCAGAGCGGCGTAGGCGGTCTTTTGTTCTTCTGTCAATGTAGCATACACGGCGGCGTTGGCTGCCTTGTGTGCTTCAATTTTATCCGCGTACCACGCGATCTGATCTTCTTTCACATAGTCATAATCCCACTTGATGCCAAGAGGATCTTGGTCGGTGTAAGAATGGGTGTCGATCATATAAAAGCTCTCGGTGATGAGCCCTGCCGAGTTTTTGACGTTGATAACGTGATTGCCCTCGCCTGAGCGGTCACCGTCGGGAATAAAGAGACAATGCTTGAGCGACTCATCGTCATACATTTTGCTCACCGTTGCGCGGTTATAGTAGTTATATGCCTCAGAATCGTGATTGCCGAAAACGACCGTCCACGGAATTTCAAGGCGTTCCATCAAGCGCATAAACATACGGTGCGCGATGGCGTTGTTGATGGTTCCGCTGATGTAAGGAACGGCAAAGGAAATGTCACCCGTAACAATGACGAGGTCGGGCTTTTCTTCTGTGATCATCGCAGCTACGGCGTTGATCGCCTTTTTATCCTCTTGGATTGAAAGGAAGCCGCCACCGATGTGCACGTCGGTCAGTTGCATCACGCGAAATTCGCGATCGGTTGTGAAATAATATTCGCCATCCTCAAGGGTGGGCGTAAGTTGCTCTTCAACCTCAACTGCCGAGAAGGTGTCGATGTACTTGTTCATCTGCTCCTCGCCAATCTGATTGACGACTGCAAAAATGCCGAAAATGAGCGCCAAGGATGCTAAAACAATGCCCGTAATTTTGAGTGCTTTTTTCATTTTGGTTTCTCCTTCTTGAAATCATTTTATATTTTTGTGAATCACTCGATAGTTCTCGTCAAAACGCCTATTATAACATCCATACTTTGTGCGGTTCGTACGGTGGCAAAAACGAGAACAGCTACCAAAAATATGTTTGCTCCCCACAAAAGGCAGACTTTCGCTTTCGCCGAGAGCTTATTCACTACCCATTTGTAAGCGGCATAACCGATGAAATAACCTGCTGTGTTCATCATTAAGTCAACCGTGGCAAAGCCGCCAATGGTGGTGAACAACTGCAACAGCTCTATGAAAAGCGAAAACGAAAAGCAAATACCAATATCACGCAAAAAATTTCTTTTTTTGAATATCAGGGGAAAAGCCAGGCCGAACGGTGCAAATACAATACCGTTGGCGAGAATTTCTCCAAATTGGCCATCAAAATCAAAGCGAATGTTGAACGGAATCAGGTCGTACAAAAAGCGCTCCCAAACGCTCATTTTTTGCAACCATCGATACCCCAAAATGATACTTTGATTATCATTGAATTTCAGCCACAATGCCCAAATCGCCCCAAAAGCGTACAGAATTGAGGCAAGGATCGCCAAATGCTTTATTCCTACCTCGTTACAGGCGAAAAAAGCCTTCAGACGCTCCTTTGCGCGCAACAGCATATTTTTCGCACCTTGCCGTACGCGACCGAAATCCACTTTGCGATTTTCTGAATTCATGTTTCCACTCCTCAAATCACAGCGTACGCGTGAGAATAGCAGCAAGCAACTCCCCATTTTGCAGCGTAGTGCCAAGAGCGTACACAAACAAGACCAAAAAGATAAAGTTAAACACGCGGCAAACCCAAATGCAGGTCTTTATTGTGCGTTTTCTGAAGATCAGATAGTAAACGACAAGTCCGACGAAATAGCCTAAGGTATTCATAATCAGGTCAACAGTGGCAAAGCCGCCAAACAGTGTAAAGAGTTGGAACACCTCGATAGAGAGCGACAGGCCAAGACAGATGGCAAAGTCGCGTAAGATACTCCTTTTTTTGAACAGATAGTTGAGCAACACGCCAAAAGGAGCAAATATGATGCTGTTAGCAACAAACTCAAGTCTTTGCAGTGTGTGATTTTGGCGGGTGTAAAACGGAACGATGTCGTACAAAAAGCGCTCACGCAAGGTCAATTCGGAAAGATTTTTGTAGTTGGTTGCAAGCATTTCGCCGTTTCCAAACTTGAAACACACACACCAAATCAATATAAAAAGATAAAGACCTGTGGCGTAAATCACCTCACGCCGAAGTGTACGTTCGTCGTATGTAAATAAGCTCTCGGCGTTTGGGTTCTTGATTTCTACCAACTTTTGGGGCTCTTCTTTTTGTTTTTTGAAGCTCATTTCTTCGTCTTATCAACCCGTGGTTGATTTTCCTCTCTTCCGCTTGGCGGAGCATTTATGTGATCTCCGCTTTCAGTATACCACAAAGCGGCGATTTTGTCAATAAGTGCCGCTCTGAACCTAAAAAATCACTTGCACTTATTTGATT
Source organism: Eubacteriales bacterium (assembly GCA_045594745.1). GTDB lineage: Bacteria > Bacillota > Clostridia > Oscillospirales > CAG-272 > UMGS1865. Next base: position 1,365 of record JAZNZC010000041.1, on the reverse strand, counting down.
ATTGCAACGCGTTGTCGAAAATGCTTGACAAAAATCGGAAAATATGGTATGATGGTGTTGTGAAGATCGTTTCTTCGAGAGCACTCTTCGCCATCAAAACGACAACGAAAGGAAAATGAAACTATGGCTATTCAGTTTGCAAAAGATGAAAAAGTAATCAAATCCTTCGATTATGCAGCCACGGGCTACAATAAAAAGAGGGATCAATACGACACGTTTAAGAGTTTGATCGTTACCAACAAGCGCATCATTCACGAATCTGTAAGCGAGAGACGCGGGAATGAAGTCATCCTTCGTCAAGAGATGCCCGTATCCGATGCCAAATACATAAAGACCACAATGGGCAAGAGTTCCTCGCCCGAATTTTTGGTACAGGCTATCCTGTTTGCGGTTCTTGCGGTAGCTATCGCTCTCGTCTCCGTTTTTGAGTTTGCCGCAAAATTCCAGTTTGTTTTCTGGATTCTTGCCGCTCCCTTTGCCATCCTCGCTATTGTAAAATTGTGTGCTTTTTTGACAAGTTGCTCCCGCGTGGTCAGTTTTTCCATCTTTACCGACCACGTCGTGACACCCGTTATCTGCTCGACAGCGATTGAGACCAACACTGACGATGCCTCGGGCAAGAAAGCAAAAAAAGAGCCCGCTCTTGAAATTCGCGTAAACAGTGACGTCGCTCGCGAGATCGCCGACGAGCTTGGCGCAGCTATTCTCGATGCCGCCAAATATACCGACAGCACCGAGGAAGCACAAGAGGACATCCCTGCGTTTGCAAGCGTAGACCAATCCCCTATTGATGTCGATGCTCCGCAAGCAGAGGAAGATGACGAAGAAGATGTTGTTCGGTTTTAATTGATGCTATAAGGAAACAGTGAGAGGGTGCGCGATGCGCACCCTCTCACTGTTTCTCGCGTTAAGCGTACGGGATTCTGAACCAAGCCTCGATTGGTAACAATCGAGGCGCAAATTTGCTCCGCAAATTCGCCGCGGGCGCGCTTTGCGCGCACACGATTTCTCAAAAGCGATACGCTCCACCAAACGAATAGGGAGTGCCGACGGCACGCGATGTATGCCTTGGGAGCGTACGGGATTCTGAACCAAGCCTCGATTGTTACCAATCGAGGCGCAAATTTGCTACGCAAATTCGCCACGGGGGCGCTTTGCGCGCACACGATTTCTCAAAATCGATACGCTTCACCAAACGAATAGGGAGTGCCGACGGCACGCGATGCACGTCTTGGGAGCGTACGGGATTCTGAACCAAGCCTCGATTGTGAACAATCGAGGCGCAAATTTGCTCCGCAAATTCGCCGCCAGCGCGCTTTGCGCGCACCCGATTTCTCAAAAGCAATAAAGTCGGGGGCCAAGCGG
>JAZNZC010000040.1:0-27325 GCA_045594745.1 Eubacteriales bacterium | reverse complement strand
CCTCGAGGGGAGTGAGCTTGAAAAGCTTTGCCATGAGCTTGTCGGGATCGACGCCCTTGCGGATGTCGAGGGCGAGCTTGAAGCCGCTCAGACCGATCTCGTTTCTGAAGTCGGTGATCTCCTTGATCTTGCCTTCCTTATAGAGCGTGGTCAATTTTGCCATAATCAGCTCAATGGTTGTAGAGTAGGGGATCTGAATGACCTCGATGCAACTGTTTTCTTTATCGAACACGTAACGCGCACGCATACGCACCGAGCCCGAGCCCGTGGTGTAGATGCGCTTCATTTCTTCTTCGTCATAAAGAATGGCACCGCCACCCGGGAAGTCGGGGGCTTTGATGAGCTCCATCAATTTGTCAAGAGGAAGTCGGGGCTTGCGGAGCATTGCGATAGTGCCGTCGCAGACCTCGCCCAAATTGAAGGAACAAATATTAGAGGCCATACCAACTGCAATACCCATATTGGGCATAACGAGCACGTTGGGGAAAGTGGTGGGCAAAAGCGTGGGCTCCTTCATGGTAGCGTCATAGTTGTCTACCATATCCACGGCGTTCTTTTCAATGCCACCAAAAAGCTCTTGGCAAATGGGGGCGAGCTTTGCCTCTGTATAACGCGATGCCGAGGCAACGGTATTTGAAGAATACTGCTTACCAAACGAGCCCTTGGACTCTACCAAGGGGTGAAGCAGAGTTTCGTTTCCGCGCGTCAAGCGTACCATCGTGTCATAGATGGAAGCATCACCGTGCGGGTTGAGCTTCATTGTCTGTCCCACGATGTTCGCGCTCTTGGTAAAGCCGCCCGTGAGAAGTCCCATTTTATACATCGTATAAAGGAGCTTGCGGTGCGAGGGCTTCAGACCGTCGATCTCGGGGATCGCGCGCGAAACGATAACGCTCATAACGTAGGGCATATAGTTCTTTTCGATCGTTTCGGTTATGGGCTGGTAAACGATGGGGGCATAAACGATTTCTTTCTTTTGCTTTCTTGCCATTCTGTGGTGTCCTTTCTGTCAGGTTTGGAACGGTATGGGGAAGCGAGTGCGCCTTACACCTCTTTTACGGTGTGTGCGGCGGCGCGAATGAGTCGGTTATAGAGCGCAAGGCCGAGCCCTTCTTGGGGGGGCAGATGCGCGTAAATGATCTCGGCATCGGTGCCGTCGGCTTCGCGAAGAGCGGAGAAGAGCCGACGCGCTTGTGTGGCGAGGTCATCTTTTTGTCCAATGGAAAAGTGTGTGCTACCTGCGAGGGATTCGCATTCCTCGTCGTAGCAAAGAAACGCACAGTTGCGTGCCTTTGCTTCGCTTTTGCAATACGCGAGCACGTTATCGTCTCTGCCCGAGAGCAGAACGAGAGGAGCGGTGGGAGCGTAATGTCGATATTTCATGCCGGGGGAGAGCGGTTTCTCATTTTCGGCAAGCTGATGCAGTACGGCATCGGCGATCGTCACCTTTTCGCACACCAGAGAGAGGGCATCGCAGGTGATGCCGCCGGGGCGCAACAGGATAAGTCCGTCTCCGTCAATTTTGACGATGGTGGATTCGAGTCCGATCTCGCTCTCGCCGCCATCAAGGATCATATCCACGCGCCCGTCCATATCCTGCGCCACGTGTGCGGCAGATGTAGGAGAGGGCTTGCCCGAAAGATTGGCAGACGGTGCGGCGATCGGAAAGCCGCAAAGCTCGATCAGCTTGTGTGCCACGGGATGAGAGGGGCAACGAACAGCCACGCTGTCAAGCCCGCCTGTGGTAGAGGTAGGAATACTCTCGCGGCGGGGCAAGATGACTGTGAGCGGTCCCGGCATAAACGCCTTTGCCAAACGGTAGTAGAGCTCGTTTGTTACGGCGTACCCCTCGGCATCGGCGGGATTGGCAATATGAATGATAAGAGGGTTGTCCGAGGGACGACCTTTGGCGGCATAGATCTTTTTTGCCGCCTCATCGCGCGTAGCGTCACCACCCAAACCGTAGACGGTCTCGGTAGGAAAGACCACAAGTCCGCCCGCCCGTAAGATCGAAGCGGCACGACAGAGGTCGTTTTCCTGCGCGACAATGTCTGTAATTTTGATATGTTCTGTATTCAAGGGTGTCTCCAATTTGCTAACTGTCTTGATTTTTCAGCTTTTCGGCCGTTTCTGCGGTGGCGAGAGCATCGATCATTGCGCCGATGTCACCGTCAAGAAAACGGTCGATGGAGTGAACGGTGAGTCCGATGCGGTGGTCGGTGATGCGGCCTTGCGGATAATTGTAGGTGCGAATGCGTTCGCTTCTGTCGCCTGTGCCAACCTGACGCCGACGGTCGGATGCAATGGCATCTGCCTGCTCGCGTTGCTTTTGGTCGTAAAGAATGGTGCGTAGCATACGCAGTGCCTTATCCTTGTTTTTGAACTGGCTACGCTCCTCTTGACATTCCACCACAATACCCGTAGGCTTGTGGGTAAGACGAACGGCAGACTCGGTCTTGTTGATGTGCTGACCGCCCGCACCGCTTGACTTGCAGGATTCAAAAATGAGGTCTGCGGGGTTGATCTCAACCGAGACTTCCTCTGCCTCGGGGAGTACGGCAACGGTTGCCGTTGAGGTTTGAATACGACCTTGCGACTCGGTTTCGGGAACGCGTTGCACGCGGTGAACGCCACTCTCGTATTTGAAACGGGAATATGCACCCTCGCCCTCTACTTGGAAGGTGAGCTGACGGTAACCGCCAAGCTCGGTGGGGTTCTCGGAAAGCAGAGAGCAACGAAAGCCTGCCGTGGCGGCGTACATCGTATACATACGGTAAAGCACGGCGGCAAACAGAGCGGCTTCCTCGCCGCCCGCGCCTGCGCGGATCTCCACCATCACGTTTTTTTCGTCGTTGGGGTCGCGGGGCAGAAGCATAATGGTGAGCTCGCCCTTGAGTTGTTCCACAAGATCCTTCGCTTCGCGCAGTTCCTCGCTTGCCAGTGCGCGCAATTCGTCGTCTCCTTCTTCCAAAAGGGAAAGGGAATCGTCAATGCGAGCTTGTGCCAATTTGAGGTCACGGTATTTTTCGATGATGGGTGTCAGAGATTTATATTCCTTTGCGATCTGCGCGCATCGCGCAGGATCGCCTGCCACCACAGGGTCGGAGAGCGAGGCCTCCAGGTGGAGATATTTATCTTCGGCTTGTTGTAGCTTGTTAAGCATCAGAGGCCTCCTTTCTCACAATATGAAAGCCAAATTAGAACTGGTAAAACGCATTGAATGCGCGGTAAGCCTCATAGAGGTCTACTTTAGAGATGAGCTCGTAGGGAGCGTGCATCGAAAGAACGCCAACACCGATGTCGATGGTGTCGATGTTGTGGTTTGCCATATATTTTGCAACGGTTCCACCGCCGCCAACGTCGGTTTTGCCGAGCTCGGCGATCTGCCATACAACACCGGCTTCGTTGAGGAAGCGGCGTGTCCAGCCTACCATCTCGGCACTGGCATCGGATGTGCCACCCTTGCCACCGCTTCCGGTATATTTGCACAAGCAAACACCGCAACCGATGAGAGAGGAGTTGCGATGCTCGTAAACATCGGCATAGTTGGGGTCAAAGGTAGCGGTTACGTCGCTGGAGAGGCACTTGGAGTTTGCACGAACGGCTGCCTCGTTGCCACCAAGCGCCTTGGCTATCTCGGTGATGAGGTCGGTGATCAGGCTGCTTTGCATACCGGTCACGCCGTCGCTGCCTGTCTCTTCCTTATCAACCAAGAGGCACATAGCGGTGTGCTTGGTATCGGTGCTGTCGATCATAGCGGTCAGAGAAGGATAAGCACAAACGCGGTCGTCGTGACCGTAAGCGCAGATCATCGAGCGGTCAAAGCCAACGTCGCGTGCTTTTGCCGCAGGAACGATAGAAAGCTCGGCAGAGAGGAAATCATCCTCGGCAATGCCGTATTTTTCGTTGAGATAATTGAGCACGCCTGCCTTAACAGCGTCCTTTTCTTCACCGTCAACGGGGCGACTGCCAACCAGAATGTTGAGCTTTTCTGCTTGGAAGACCTCATTGATGGTCTTGGTTCCCTGTGCACGTGCAAGGTGGGGGAGCAGATCGGTGATATACATTACGGGATCGCTCTCATCCTCGCCGACAACGATGTTAACGACAGTGCCATCCTGCTTGACGACTACGCCGTGCAAGGAGAGGGGCATTGCGAGCCATTGATATTTGCGAACGCCACCGTAGTAGTGGGTTTTGAAGAAGGACATACCGTTGTCCTCATAAAGCGGAACGGGCTTGAGGTCAAGACGGGGAGAGTCAATGTGAGCGGCGGTGATGCGGATGCCGTTGTTGATGTTCTCGGTACCAATGCGGAAGAGGAAGATGTTCTTGCCGCGGTTATTGTAATAAAGCTTATCGCCTACGTTGATAGCGTCGCCAAAGTTCCACGCGCGGTATCCTGCGGCTTCTGCAATGCGAACGCTTTCGCAAACCGCCTCACGCTCGGTTTTTGCGGCGTCAAGGAATTTGACATAGCTTTTTGCATATTCATAAGCCTCTTCTACGACCTTGGCGCCTGCCAATTCGTAAACGGTCTTTTTTTCATAGCGAAGATTTTTGTTCTCGGACATAGTGTTGTTCTCCTTTGTATGTGGTTCGATTATTGAAAATACAATTTGATGTAAAGCTCGCGTGCCTTCATAACGTCTTTTACAAAGCGCGCGGTTTCGAGATTGGGGATGTTTTTGAGCATTCCCAATTCGTTGACAAATTCGGGATCGAGAAGCCAAGCATCTACGGCTGCCGTACCCGCATCAAAGGCGGCAAACACGGTCTCCCAAACGCCGTAGCGCTCATAAAGATAAGAAAGATACGCCGCACCGCATTGCAGATTTTTTTCGGGATCATAAAGACGTCCCGCATCCTCGGGGGCTTCTTTCAAAATATCTGTTTGGATCATTGTAAATTCTTGGGGGGTCAGTTGCATCAGTCCAATGCCGCCGTTCTTTCCCTCAAGATTGCTGGCAAATCCGCTCTCGGTGCACACGGTTGCCCAAAGAATGACCTCGGGAATGCCGTACTGCGCGGCGGACGCACGAATATCGTCAGCGTAGCGCTCGGAGAGGGGATATTGATTTTTCTCAATGGCGGTAGCAATGCCGTCAAAGGCAAAGCCAAAACCGATCGAGAGCGCGAGGATCGCTGCTATGATGGCAAGGCTTCTTGCATTGAATTTCACGGGGAGATCACCCCCAGCTCTGTCAGGATGCGATGCACCATAGGAGTGAGAAGATCCGCAGATCCGTTGTTTTCGATGATATAGTCAGAGTGCGTTTTGAAAAACTCGTCGCTTTTTTGTGCCAAAATACGGCGCATTGCAGCCTCTGCGGTGATGCCGTCGCGCGCCATAATGCGCTCGAGTCGTATCTGGCGGTCAGCCAAGATCGAGATCACAGCACCGCAGGCCTTGTGTGCACCTGCTTCAAAAAGCTGAGGCGCATCAAACACGGCAACGGGCACACCGTCGCGACGAAAGCGTTCCATACGCGTTTTGACTTCTTCCATTACGTATCGGTGTGTTATGGTGTTCAAACGCTCACGAGCCGCGGGGTCATTGAACACAATGTAGCCCAAGGCGCGGCGATCAAGACTGCCGTTGGGGAGGATGATCTCTTTACCAAAGGCCTCTGCCAATTCCTGCAAGCAGGAGGAGGGAGGTGTGATAAGCTCGTGATAGACGTGGTCGGCGTTGATGACGGGAATACCGTAACGCTCGAATATAGCCGCGACCTCACCCTTGCCTGCACCCGTAGGACCTGTCAGCCCAATTACGAGCATGGAGGCACCTCCATTCTAAGTCCCCCGATCTGATCAGAGGCGTACGCCGTCTCCATGACCTCTTGCACGTAGAGTCCGTCGGTAAGAGAGGGAGCAAACGGCTTGCCCAGTGCAACCGCACCAAGGAAGGCGTGCATACTTGCTAAATGTCCGTAAAGCCAACCCGCAGGTGCTTTTGGGGAGGGGAAGCAGAGGTCGGGATAACGACCGACACACTCCAAACGGGTAAAGCCACGCATACCGCCAATGGGGGCATCGGCGGCGGTGTTATCATAATAGTAGAGCCAATTTGGTTCCATCAAAGAGAAGCGCAAAGCGCCCCTTTCGCCGTATATCTCAAACGAAAGATCGTCGTTTGTTCCAACCTGCAATTTACCGACGGTGATGGTGCCGCAAGCGCCGTCTGCGGTTTTGCCCGTAAGGTAGAAGGATTCATCAGCGTTGGTCTCCCATTCCTCGCCGTTTCGTCCTGCGCGAGTGGGATAGCCGATCTGGCTCATGCCGCCAACCTCAGTGAGAGGTCCGCACAAAAAGCCGAGCAGGTCGATGACGTGAGAGCCAAGGTCAAAGAGGACGCCGCCACCGCAAACGGTGCTATCCTGCTTCCAGCCCGCAGGGCGGTTTGGATCTGCTGCACTGTTGTGCAGATACTTGCCCTCAAAGCTGAGAACGCGGCCAATGCGTCCCTCGTCGATGATCTGCTTTGCACGCATCACGGGGGCGATCCAGCGATTGTTAAAGACCATTCCGCAGATCTGTCCCTCTGCAAGCGGAAGCGCGGCGATCTCTTCGGCTTGTTCTGCACTGATGCACAGGGGCTTTTCACACAGCACACTCTTGCCTGCGGCAATCGCTTTTTTGAGCGTTTCATAGTGATAGATATTGGGAGTACAGATATCAATGATGTCAATGTCGGGAGAATTTATCAGATCATCCTCATTGGTCGTGGCGATCTTCATACCAAACTCGCGCGCGACACGCTCGCTTTTTTCCATTGAGGTCGTGCAAACGCCGACGACCTCGGCAGAGAAGGGAAGAGAGCCATAGAAAAAGGGAAGATTTTGCACAGCCCAGGTATGCGTTCTACCCATCGAGCCAAAGCCCAAAAGTCCTATGCGAAGCGTTTTCTTTTCGTTTTGTTCCATTGTGCAAAGTCTTCCTTTCTGCATCTGTTATCGAATATTGGGGCGAGAGCACCGCAAGGGTGCATATCTATTCATCTTATTATAACTCAAAAATTCCTCTTTTGCAATAGGATTGTGCATTTTTTTGTTGGAAAATTCAACTTTTATAAGCTTTTTTCGCCACTTTCGTATTGCATTTGCAAAAGCTTTCGAGTATAATATAGATAGACACCGAGAAAGGGGGGATTGCAGATGGAAGGCTTGATAAAGAAATTGCAGACGCTTGGCGTGGAATGGGAACTGAACTGCCCGCTCTCTCGACATTCTTCATTTCGTATCGGCGGTGCGGCTGATATTGCACTGTTTCCGCGTTCGAGCGATGAACTTTGCCAAACGCTTTCACTTTTGCAAGCAAATAAGATCCCCACACTTGTCATCGGTAACGGCAGTAACGTTGTATTCTCGGATGAGGGATATCGCGGAGCTGTTGTTTTTACGGGCAAATGCCGTAAGATCAAAATCGAAGACGACATGATTTTTGCAGATGCGGGAGTGTCGCTTTCGGCGCTTGCTTCCGCCGCTCGTGACGAAAGTCTTTCGGGCTTGGAATTTGCATTTGGTATTCCGGGAACACTTGGCGGCGCGGTGTATATGAACGCGGGCGCTTACGGCGGTAGTATGAGCGACATTTGCATCAGCTCCGAATACTATGACCTTGAAACGGGCCAAAGAAATACCTTGATTGGCAGTGAACAAGATTTTGACTACCGCAAAAGCATTTATCAAAAGCATCCCGAGCGCATCATTCTCGGTGCGACTTTGAAATTGAAAAAGGGGAATTGCACCGACATTTCCGAGGCGATGCGAGCCTATTGGGAGAAAAGAAAAAACTCCCAGCCCCTTGAATTGCCCAACGCGGGGAGCGTGTTCAAACGTCCCGAGGGGCATTTTGCAGGCAAACTGATAGAGGACTGCGGACTCAAGGGCTTGACAGTCGGCGGTGCGCAGGTATCAGAAAAGCACGCAGGCTTTATTGTCAATATCGGCGGCGCTACCTGCGAGGACGTCAAACGCCTCATTGAGCGAATACAAACAACCGTATTGCAACAAACGGGCGTAAAATTGGAATGCGAGATTCGTTTTTTTAACATATGACCGAACGATCCGCTAATATAAACTGCTTTCTTAGCAATGCGGGACGCCGAGGACGTCGTCCCCTACAAAGTTAGATTGAAGCGTCCACAGGCAAACAACTTGCGATAGCAAAAGCGCGTTTTATGACGCGCGCCGACTGTCTGTTCGTAAACTAACGAATTCGTCTTAGATAATTTGTGCAAAAGTTTTTGAAAGGGGTGTGGGGAAAACTTCTTCCAAGAAGTTTTCCCCACAAAAAAGGAGAAAAGCAATGACCTTTACCGAGCGCGTATGCGCGGAGCTGATAGAGCTCCCAATCAAAAAGAATTGTTGCAGGCGTGCACTCAGTGCAGGTCTTTTGCTGTGTGCTATGCGTCAGTCGGGTGGACGAGTTGTTCTGCCTTGTCGTCGTGAGGCGATGGCGCAGTTTGCCGCCTCTGTTTTGGAGAAGAGCTATGCCAAAACACCCGATATGAATGTCATCGGTTTTCACGGACACCGCCAATGGCAGATTATTCTTTCATCGCCCGCCGCATCCAAGCTGACGGCACAGCTTCGCGAGGACGGAGCGGATATTGATGCGCTTTTGCACCTTTCAGAGTGCGAGAACTGTCGCGCGGCATTTTTGCGCGGATTGTTCTTTATCTCGGGAACGGTCAACGATCCGCAAAAATCCTATCATTTGGAGTTTGTGCTCCCCAGCGAGGAGAGTGCCGAGGCGGTTACCAATTATCTCGCATCTATCGGCTATCCCCCTCGTCGCATTGCCCGCAACACGGGTGTGGGACTGTACTATAAGGATGCTACATCTGTTGCCGACCTCGTCACCCTGATGGGCTCGCACAGCATCATTTTTGAGTTTTATAACGCACGTATCGCCAGTGACATCCGCAATAATGAAAACCGTGCCACCAACTGCGTGGCAAGAAATATTCAAAAGTCGGTTGCCGCCGCGGCGCGGCAGATGGAAGCCATTGGGCGACTGATGGAGAGCGGTAAACTCGACTCCTTGCCCGAGCCGCTTCGCGAAACCGCACTTTTGCGATACCGCAATCCCGATGCCACATTGGACGAGCTGAAGGACTTGCACCATCCCCCCATTTCCAAATCGGGCCTTTCCCATCGCTTACAAAAGCTGTTGGACGAGGCCGAAGAATAAGCGAGAAAGGAGAAGACCATGAAGGATTTCGTGCATTTGCACCTGCATACCGAATATAGCCTGCTTGACGGCGCGTGTCGTATATCCGATCTGCCCGAGCGCATCAAAGAGTGCGGACAGAGTGCCGTTGCCATTACCGACCACGGCGTGATGTATGGCGTGATCGACTTTTACCGCGCCTGCAAAAAAGCGGGCATCAAGCCTATCATCGGTTGTGAGGTTTACGTTGCTCCCGATTCTCGTTTCACCAAGCTCAACGCAGGCGAGGGGTATGCCGAGCACTTGGTGCTCCTTTGCGAAAATATGCAGGGATATCGCAACCTGGTCGAGCTCGTTTCGCGCTCCTTTACCGAGGGCTTTTACAACCGTCCGCGTGTTGACGACGAACTGTTGCGTCAATATTCGGGGGGACTGATCGCACTTTCCGCCTGCCTTGGTGGACGCATTCCAAAATTACTCTCCAAAGGCGATTTTACCGCAGCAAAAGAGAATGCTTTGAAATATGCCAACATTTTTGGAAAAGACCATTACTATATCGAAATTCAGGATCACGGTCTTGCAGAAGAGCGTGCCGTGCTTCCTCGCCTTGTCAAATTGGCACAGGAGTGTGATCTGCCGCTGGTTGCCACCAACGACTGCCACTATCTGCGCCGTCAGGATGCCGACACGCAAGCAGTACTCATGTGCGTGCAGACCAACACCACCGTGGATGCAGGCCGCCCTGCGGCATTTGCCACCAACGATTTTTATGTAAAGGATAGCACCGAAATGTCGCTTTTGTTCCGTGCCTATCCCGAAGCGATCGAGAACACCGTCAAAATTGCCGATATGTGCTCGGTGGATTTTGATTTTGATACACAATACCTGCCTAAATTCCCGTGTCCCAACGCACTCTCGGCAGAGGCATATCTGCGCGAATTGACAGAAAAGGGATTTCAAAATCGCATTGCGCGCGGACACATCACATTTTCGGAGCACACCGAAGAGGATTACCGCGCACGCCTTGAATATGAGCTTGGTGTTATCGAGCAAATGGGCTTTGCCGACTACTTTCTCATCGTTCAGGACTACGTCAACTATGCAAAAAGCAAGGATATTCCCGTAGGTCCCGGACGTGGATCGGGTGCAGGAAGCCTTGTTGCTTACGCACTTGGCATCACCGATGTGGATTCCATTCGCTTTGATCTTCTCTTTGAGCGTTTTCTTAACCCCGAGCGTGTAACCATGCCTGATATCGACGTCGACTTTTGCTACAACCGCCGCGACGAGGTCATCGAATACGTTACTCGCAAATACGGTGCCGACCACGTCTCGCAGATCATTACCTTTGGTACGATGGCGGCAAGGGCATCTATTCGAGATGTCGGACGTGCCCTTGGAATGTCCTATGCCGATGTTGACGTTGTGGCGCGCGCCATTCCGCAAGAGCTCAATATGACGATCGACCATGCCCTGACCTTGCCCGATCTTAAAAAGCTTTATGAGGGCTCGGAGCAGGTGCGCCGATTGGTCGATACTGCACGCTCGCTCGAAGGAATGCCGCGCAACGTCTCGGTTCACGCCGCAGGCGTTGTCATTACCGACAAGCCCATCAGCAATTATCTGCCCATAGCGCTCAGCAACGGCACGGTCGTTACGCAGTTCGATATGGACACCGTTGCTTCCCTGGGTCTTCTGAAATTCGACTTTTTGGCTCTTCGTTATCTTACCATTTTGCATGATGCAGAGGGAATGATCCGCGAGAGTGAACCCAATTTTGATATTGAAAAATTGCCGCTTGACGATGCCGAGACCTATGCGCTTATCTCGTCGGGTAAGACGAGTGGTATCTTCCAGTTGGAGTCGGGCGGTATGCGCCAGATGCTAACCAATTTGCGCCCCGAATCGCTTGATGACGTTATTGCCGCGATTGCGCTTTACCGTCCCGGTCCGATGGATTCCATCCCCACCTTTATCGAGTGCAGACACAATCCCGATAAGGTGACCTATGTCACACCTGCGCTTGAGCCTATTCTGCGTTCCACCTACGGTTGTGTTGTTTATCAGGAACAGGTTATGAGCATCTTCCGCGAGATCGGCGGTTACACGTTCGGTCACGCAGATATCGTGCGCCGCGCAATGTCCAAAAAGAAGGCAGACGTGCTGCTTTCCGAGCGAGAATGTTTTGTTGCGGGTGCGAAGGAAAGAGGCGTGGATGCCGCTGTTGCCGAGCAGCTCTTCTCGGATATGGAAAGCTTTGCAAACTACGCATTCAACAAGTCGCACGCTGCGGCTTACGCCATCATTTCTTATCGAACGGCATATCTCAAGTGCCACTATCCGCAACAGTATATGGCGGCATTGCTCACAAGCGTGCTTGGCAGTCAGACCAAGGTTGCCGAATATATTTCCGAGTGCAACTCGCGCGGCATCCGCGTACTGCCGCCCGATATCAATGAAAGCCGTATGACCTTCTCAACCTCGGGCAAGGATATCCGCTTTGGGCTTTTGGCGCTCAAAAACGTGGGCGTGCATTTCCTTGAGCACATCTTGGCAGAACGCCGTCACGGGCGCTTTACGTCCTTTGATGATTTCATCAGCCGCCTTTCTGCCACCGAGCTCAACCGCCGTATGGTGGAAGCCCTGATCAAGGGCGGCGCATTCGATTGTCTTGGCAAGTACCGCAGTCAGCTTTTGGCGGTGCACGATGCCATGATCGAGCGCGCCCTACAAAAGGGAAAGGACAACCTTGAGGGACAGCTTGATATGTTCTCAATGCCCGGGCAGGTCAGTACCGAAGCCCCTGCTGTCAAATACCCCGATATTCCCGAGCTCAGCGTTCGCGAAAAGCTGATGCTTGAAAAGGAAGCCGCAGGAATGTATTTTTCGGGAAGCCTTCTTGATGAATACAGCAAGCACACCAGCGTTTTACAGTTCTCGCCCATTTCCGATATGGTTGGCGAGGATGCAGACCCTGTTGACCGCGCCGCAATGCGCACCGTGGGTGTTATTACTTCTGTTACGGTCAAGGGCACGAAAAACGGCAAGCGTATGGCGTTTTTCACGCTCGAGGACCGCACCGCCGAGGTGGAGTGTATCGTTTTCCCGAACATTTTCGAGGAACTCTCTCCGCTTCTCGTGCGCGACAACGCTGTGTTGGTGAGGGGAACTGTCTCTCTGCGCGAGGAAGAGGATGCAAAGCTCCTTGTGCAAACGGTTGAAGAATTGGTTGAGAACAACCGCTTCGATCCCGCTCTTGTAAGAGAGACAAAAACGACCGCATCTGTGCAAAAAGTTCCCGAAAAGGAGCAAAAAGCGACCGTCGCCACGCCCGATTTAAGGGATGCAAAAAGACTGTTTTTGCGCGTTCCCGATGACAAAGGCGAGCTTTTCGCAAAGACGCGAAACCTGCTTGAAATCCTCGAAGGCGATTTTCCTGCATTCTTCTTTTATGCTAACGAAAAGCGTTACGAAACTACACCCATCGGAGTCAATCTCACGCCCTATCTGTTGGAGCAACTTTATGCGCTCCTTGGCCGTGAGAACGTCATACTCAAATAAGGAGACCTATGATCAAATTCATTTTTTTAGACCTTGACGATACCATTCTCGATTTTCACCGCTCCGAGGCGGTCGCGCTTTCTAAAACCCTGCAATCACTCAATGTTGAGCCGACTGAAGCAGTCATTACGCGTTACAGTGAGATCAATCGCGCGCATTGGCAAGCACTTGAACGGAAAGAATTGACACGTGAGCAAGTCCTCACAGGGAGATTTCGCCAACTGTTTGAGGAGCTTGGAATGAACGTCTCTCCCAACGTGGCGCAATCACTTTATGAAAAAAATCTGAGCCAAGGTCACTTTTTCATCGACGGCGCGCCTCGACTGCTTATGAGCCTTTTTGGCAAATACGAGCTCTATATTGCTTCCAATGGCACAACTGTCGTACAAAAGAGTCGCATTGCAAGTGCGGGTATCGCGCGCTATTTCAAGGGTATCTTTCTCTCACAAGAGCTCGGTGCCGACAAGCCGCAAATTGAATTTTTCAAGCGCGCCGCAGGGCAGATCGAGGGATATGATCCAAACGAGGCAATCATTCTCGGTGACAGTATAACTTCGGATATTGCAGGCGGCATCAATGCCGGAATGCACACCTGTTGGTTCAATCCTCACCACCGCGAGCGCGGGAATATCACACCCGAGTTTGAGATTGAAGATCTCTCGGAATTTGATACCGTATTGCAAAAGCTGAACCAAAATTGAGGCGAAAAACGAAAAATGCAACCGCCGGTTGACAAATTTCCAAGCAAAATTGCTTGCGCAACCGCCCCTGGTTTGCTATACTGAAGGTACAGAACACGAAAGGAGTGTTGACAATGTTATCAGAAAAAATCATCAATTTACGCAAGAGCCGCGGATGGTCGCAAGAAGAGCTTGCCGAGCGCCTGAACGTCTCCCGCCAATCGGTCTCCAAATGGGAGTCCGGCATCTCTAACCCTGACCTCGATAAGATTGTGGCAATGAGTGCCTTGTTTGGCGTAACGACAGATTATTTATTAAAGGATATAACGGCAGAAGAAAAGGAACCTATCCGCGATTTCGTTCTCGAGGATGAAGAAGAGGACGGAGAAGGAGAAGGCGAGGTCGCTCAAGAGGAAATCCTTCCCACGCGCGAGGTGACTGCCGCCGAGGCAGAAGAATACCTTACCGCCGTCAAAAAAGCAGGCCCGCGCATTGCTTTGGGCGTTCTGTTTTGTATTCTTTCTCCCGTGGCGTTGATTCTGCTTTGCGGTCTTGCCGACTTTAGACTGCTGATGAGCGAGGGCATTGCCGCCGCTATCGGAATTGCTACACTTTTTGTTCTTGTAGGGGGAGCCGTTGCCATTTTCATCCTTACGGGTACGCCTCTTTCCAAGTATGCGTATTTAGAAAATCATTTGCTCGTTCTTCCCGAGTTGACAGAAAAGCATTTGCAGGAAGAATACGAGGAAAACAATAAAAAAGACCTTGCTCACATCACCTTCGGCATTTTGATGTGTATTTTCGGCGCTCTGCTGCTTGTTCTGGTGGCGTGCCTGTTCCCGGCTTTCGAGGAGCTTATACTCGCTTGCGTTGCGGCAATGTTTGCTTTCGCCGCCATCGGCGTTTACATCATCGTGCGAACCTGTTATCTGCGTGGAGCATATCAAAAGCTTTTACAAATAGAGGATTATTCGCTTGGGAACAAGAAAAAAACAGTGCGCCGTACAATAATGGAAAACATTTATTGGCCTATTGTTTTGGCAATTTATCTGGCTATCAGCTTTCTGACGCACCGCTGGGATATTACTTGGATCGTTTGGCCCGTAGCCGCCATTCTTTCCACCCCCGTTGAAATGATGTTCAAAAGGAAAAAGAAATAAAACAGCAAAAAAGACGCTCACCGTGAACCGCGGTGAGCTTCTTTTTTGCTATTCGGGGTGGATGATTTTGGCATACGGTAATGCGTTAGTGGCGGGGCGTCGAGGACGTTACCTCCTACAAATATCATTTGATGCAAAACAACTTTCTTAGCGAGTAGGGTAGTGGTCCCTAATCGCTTGCGACAGCAAAAGCGAGGTTCATCCTCGCGCCGTCCGTCCGTTTGTGTACTAACAAATTTGTTTTTTGTCCTTTTGTGCGAGAATTTTTGAAGGGGTGTGGGGGAACTTTTTGCAAAAAGTTCCCCCATAAAACGCGTCCTTTTTCATCCCTCAATAATCCCACCGCCGATAACGGTGTCGCCGTCGTAGAGGACGAGCGACTGTCCACCGGTGATGGCGCGTTGCGGCGCATCGAAGCGGACGGTGAGGGTGTCTATGTCGGTCTGCTCCACGGTGCAGGGAGCAGGTTGGGCGGAATAGCGGATCTTTGCCTCGGCACGAATGGGAGCGGTGAGGCGGTCGGTTGCGATCAAATTGATCTCGTGCGCCGTGAGCATATCCTTGAACAAGTCCTCGTTTTTACCAAGCGTTACGGTGTTCTTTTTCATATCCTTTGCGCAAACGTAGGCAGGAGCACCGAGGGCAATGCCAAGTCCTTTGCGTTGTCCAACCGTGTAACGGATAGCACCTTGATGCTTTCCGAGAACGCGCCCGTTAAGATCGACAAAGTTGCCCGTATGGGGCTTTTTTTGCGTGACGTGTTCAATAAAAGCGGCATAATCGCCGTCTGGAATAAAACAAATATCCTGACTATCCTTGCGCTGTGCATTGCAAAGACCGTGGGAGTCGGCAATCTCACGCACCTCTGCTTTGGTCAATTCCCCGAGGGGGAGAAGTGTGCGCGAGAGCTGGTCTTGCGAAAGCTGCCAGAGCACGTAGGTTTGATCTTTCGATTTATCCTTTGCGCAGGTCAAAAGACTTCTGCCGTTCGCATCGCGGACGATGCGCGCGTAGTGACCTGTGGCGATCTTATCGCAACCTTTTTGGGCAGCGAGCTCGGCAAGCTTCCCGAATTTCATCGTCTTGTTACACTGCACGCAGGGGTTGGGTGTGCCGCCCGCCTGATATGTGCGAATGAAATAATCGATGACCTCGCGACGAAACTCGGCTGAAAAATCTTGAACCGAGAAGGGAAAGCCAAGTGCTTCTGCCACGCGTGCGGCATCGGATTCGGCATTTTTATCGGCGCAGGAAGCATTTGAAAGAATATCCTCGGGAGAGAAGAGGCGCATCATCACGCCGCGGCAATCATAACCCGCATCGCGCAAAAGGAGTGCGCAAACGCTGCTGTCAACGCCGCCGCTCATAGCGACCAATACGGTTTTGTCGTTCATCGTTATTCCTCCCAACTAAATTGTGTCAATTCACCCGCGGTTTTGAGGTCGGCAAAGTTGCCCTGTCGCAAAATCTCATAAACAGCGATCGCCACCGAGTTTGAAAGATTGAGCGAACGGAGTCCCTCGCGCATCGGCAGGCGCACACAGCGGTCGGGATTGTTGTGGAGCAGCTCCTCGGGAAGTCCCTTTGTTTCCTTGCCGAACATAATATAAACAGGGTTCGGATATTCGATCTCGGTATAGAGGTGTTGTGCTTTGGTGCTGAAATAATAGACCTCTGCTAGAGGATTTTTTGCATAAAAGTCATCAAGCCCATCGTAATAGGTGATGTCGAGCTGATGCCAATAGTCAAGTCCCGCGCGCTTGAGCTTGCGGTCGTCAATGGCAAAGCCCAGAGGGCGAATGAGGTGCAGAGCCGCACCCGTTGCGGCGCAGGTGCGCGCAATATTGCCCGTGTTCTGTGGGATCTCGGGCTCGTGGAGTACAATGTTGATCTTGGCCATAATAGAACCTTTCAGTCGTTTCTTTTTTTACATCATAGCATATTTTTCTTCGATGTGCAAGCGATTTTTGCAAAATTTACAATATTATAATATATTTCCGCCGAGAAATGTAGTATAATAAATCTAACTGTATTTAATACCCGCGTGTCGCGCGCGTATGGCGCGGCAGGAAAGGACACTCTATTATGTCACTTGTAACCAAAATTTTTGGCACTTACAGCCAACGTCAACTCAAAAAACTCAAGGTCATTGCCGATCGCGTCGATGCGCTTGCCGATACTTATCGCGCAATGAGCAATGCCGAACTGCAAGCAATGACGCCCAAATTCCGTGAGCGCCTTGCCGCAGGCGAGACTTTGGATGATATTCTGCCCGAGGCATTTGCCGCCATCCGAGAGGCGGACGACCGCGTGCTTGGTAAGCGCCCCTTCCGCGTGCAGGTGCTCGGCGGTATTGTGCTCCATCAAGGGCGCATTGCCGAAATGAAAACGGGTGAGGGTAAAACGCTTGTTGCAACGCTCCCCGCATACCTCAATGCGCTGATGGGTAAGGGCGTTCACATCGTCACAGTCAACGATTACCTTGCCCGTGTCGGTGCCGACGAAATGGGACGCGTTTACGAATTTATGGGCATGACCACAGGTCTTGTCGTGCACGGACAAAGCCCCGAAGAAAAGCAAGCAGCTTATGCCGCCGACATTACCTACGGCACCAACAACGAGTTCGGCTTTGACTATCTGCGCGACAATATGGTCATCTACAAGCATCAAATGGTTCAGCGCGGCCACGATTTTGCCATTGTGGACGAGGTGGACTCCATTCTTGTAGACGAAGCAAGAACGCCTCTCATCATTTCGGGTATGGGCGAGACGGCTACCGACCTCTATGAGCGCGCCGACCGTTTGGTGCGTTCTATGCGCAAGCACGTTGTCAAGGAGATGGATGCCAAAGAGGATCAGGATAATATCGATGCCGACTACATCGTTCACGAAAAAGCGAACAATGCCGTCCTGACCGCACGCGGCGCGAAAAAGGCAGAGGAGTTCTTCGGCGTTGAAAACTTCAACGATGCCGAAAATGCCACACTTTCGCACCACGTTCAGCAGGCGATCAAGGCACACGGATGTATGCACCGCGACGTTGACTACGTTGTCAACGAGCACGGCGTTATGATCGTTGATAGCTTTACGGGACGTCTGATGCCCGGTCGCCGCTATTCCGACGGATTGCACCAAGCCATTGAAGCAAAAGAGGGCGTGCAGGTGCAAAAGGAGAACAAAACGCTTGCTACCATCACCTTCCAAAATTACTTCCGCATGTATCGCAAGCTCTCGGGTATGACGGGTACGGCGTTGACCGAAGAAAACGAATTCCGAGAGATTTACGCCCTTGACGTTGTGGAAATTCCCACCAATATGCCTATGATCCGTGTGGATCACAACGATGCCGTTTACCGCACCATCGAGGGCAAATATCAGGCCATCGTCGAGCAGGTACGCGCTTGTCACGAAAAGGGACAGCCCGTGCTGGTCGGTACGGTGTCTATCGATAAATCCGAGGAATTGTCTCTGCGCCTCAAGCGCGCGGGCATTCCGCACACCGTGCTCAATGCAAAGTATCACGAGCGCGAGGCACAGATCGTTGCACAAGCAGGTAAAGAGGGCGCTGTTACCATTTCCACCAACATGGCAGGACGCGGTACCGATATTCTGCTTGGCGGCAACCCCGAGTTTATGGCAAAGGCCGATATGCGCGCAATGGAGATCCCCGAGCACGCTATTGCGGCTTGTGCGGGCTTTACCGACATCGATGACGAAGAAATTATGGAAGCCAGACGCATCTATCGCGAGCTGGTTGAAAAATACAAAAAGGAAATTCAGCCCGAAGCCGAGCGTGTACGCGCCGCAGGCGGCTTGTTCATCCTCGGTACGGAGAGACACGAAAGCCGACGTATTGACAATCAGTTGCGCGGCCGTTCGGGACGTCAAGGAGACCCCGGAGAATCTCGCTTCTTCCTTTCCATGCAGGATGACCTAATGCGTCTGTTCGGTACTGATCGCTTGCAGGGCGTTATTGGCGCTCTCAATATGCCCGAGGATATGCCTATTGATGCAAAGATCCTCTCGGGTGCTATCGAGAATGCGCAAAAGAGAATTGAAGATAACAACTTCAAACGCCGTAAGTACGTGCTCTCTTATGATGATGTGATGAATCAACAGCGTACCATCATCTACAAGCAACGCTCCGACGTGCTCAACGGTGAGGATATCTCCGAAACCGTTCAAAAAATGCTTACCGGCTCTATTGAGGCAGCCGTCGGCACCTATCTTGGTGGCGACGAGCGCGAGGATTGGGATTTTGACGGCTTGCGCGCCCACTACCTCGGTATGCTGACGACCGAAGAGGATTATCGCTTTGACGAAGAACAGCTTCGTCACGTTAAGCGCGAGGATATCGAAGAAGAGCTTTGTCAAAGAGCGCTTGCGCGCTATGACGAGAAAGAAAAACTCTTTGGCGAGGAGACATTCCGCGAGGTCGAGCGTGCGATCCTTCTTCGCAACGTCGACACCGCTTGGATGGAGCACATCGACACGATGGACGACCTCAAGAGCACCGTAGGATTGCAATCCTACGCACAGCGTGATCCCATTACCGAGTACCGTATTCAGGGTGCGGATATGTTCGACGCAATGGTCGAGGATATCCGTCAGGGAACGGCGCGTGCCATTTTGTCGGTCGTACCGCAACCCAAGCCCATTATGCGTGTGCAGGTAGCCAACCCCATTACGGCAGGCTTTGAAGGTGGCGAGAAGCCCAAAAAGAAGATCATTGTCAAAAAGGCATCGGGACAGACCATCGTTAAGGATGCCAATAGTGTAGGACGTAATGATCCTTGCCCCTGCGGTAGCGGCAAAAAGTATAAGAACTGCTGTCTGCGCACGCAAGGACAGAACAATAACGGATAAGCGAGGATGTTATGGGATTTGGTATTTTACTGCTTGGGTATCTCATTACCTACCTCATTTCCATCACGGCAGGCTCCATCGGCATCGGTTCGCTGGCACTTTTAGGGGGCTCAGCGCTCATGTTTTGGGGCATTCGCAGCCTTTGTCGCTTTAACACATCCTTTGTTCCTGCCAAGTGGCTCACGCTCCCACTCTTTGCCTTGGGGCTTTGCCGTTTGTGGCAGGATGCCGCAAAGGCTTGGTTCGTGTGGGAAGGAAATGCTGCCGACTTGATGACTGCTATTGTCACGTGGGCAAGCTTTGCCATTACACTTTTGTTCCATTTTGCAATGCTTTATGCCATTCGCGTTTTGGCGCTGGAGGTGGGGCTGAACAAGCTCTCCTCACACGCTATGTATAACACCTTGGCAGTTGGTATTTGGGGCGTTCTGTTCCTCTTTTGCAATATGCCATCTATCGGCGAAAGTCTTTTACCGTATTTGAGCTTTTCGATGGCGTTGTTCAATCTGGTTTATCTGATTTCCGATATCGTTCTCCTTTTGCGCTGTGCAAAAAATATTTGCGCCGAGGGAGACGAGGAGGTTGCCCCCAAGCGTTCGCGCTTTGAGTGGATCAATCGCATCGGTGATTCTTACAACAAAACAATGGACAAGCTCAAACAAAACTCCCGTGCCGACGGCGATGCCTTTTGGCACGAGCATATGGAAAAAAAGTCTCAAAACGATAACAAAAACAAAAAACACAAGAAAAAAAAGAAGAAATAAGCGTCAAAATTTGACGGGAAGGGAGGTGCGCAATGAAAAAAACAAAGCTCGGCTTGGGATGGCTCATCCCCGGCGTGGTGATGCTTGCAAATCCTGTGGTTGCTTTTTATGATGTTTTGCCCGATTGCATCGGGTATCTGCTTCTTTGCGTAGCCCTGTTCCGTCTTGCCGACCTCAATTCGTCGATTGCAGATGCGCTCAAACGATTCCGCACCCTGATTTGGATCAACATTGGCGGACTTTTGATGCAATACTACATCTACAACGTGCTTGCAAAAGAGCCCAAGCTCAACCCGCACGAAATTCCCACAATGGTGCTCCTTTGTGCCTTTGTTATGGCCGTTCCGCAAATTTATTTTGCCGTTCCCGCATATCGGAATCTCTTTACGGGCTTTTGGCAGCTTGCCGAGCGGCACGGGGGAGAAGCTGTGTTCCACTACGGAAAACGGAACAGCAACCTCTGCGAGCGGATGCGCCGTGCGTCGGGAGTGTTTGTCATCCTTTCAACGCTTCTTTCTCTTCTGCCCGAGATGTCGGTTCTGACGACCTTTGAATACGAGGTAGAAAAGCTCCCCTTTGACTGGTATCAGTTCGTGTGGCTCTTCCGCGTAAGTGCGGCAATGGTTCTGACCGTTCTTTTCTTGGTTTGGATCATTCGCTTCATCCGCTTTATCCTTTTGTTCTCGCGCGACCGCGCAATGATGGAATCCATCGAGGCGCGCTATGAGCGCGACATTTTGCCGCAAACCGATATGCTCAGTATGCGACGTTTGCGCTTTGGCATTGTTTTTCTGATCATTGGTGCCACGCTGATGCTCAACGTTTGCATCGAAGAGGAAATTCTCGTGCCGAGTGTTCTGTGTGCTGTTTTTACTTGCATCGGCGTTCTCATCTTTGGTGCCGATCTGCAAGGACGCAAGCCGTTTTTCATAGCTTGCGGAGCACTCGCTACGCTCAGTATCGGTGAGCTTTTGCTCAACGGTTATTACACAAGGTTTTATTCTTATGTCGAATCGGGATGGGATCCCGATGCTTACAACCTCTTTTTGGGGTTGCGCTCTATACAAGTGGCAGAGGCTTTTCTTGCCGCCGCAATGTTTTGGATCCTTTTGAATCTTTTTGCAAATTTTGTCAAAGCGCGCATTTTTGAGCACTACGAAGGACCTAATACCGAAGAGATCTCCGCTCGCGCCACCGAGCGATTGCACAAATCCTTTGGACGTCGCATTCTTGTTTGCAAAATTTTGTTTTTTGTGTCAGCCACGGCGTTGGCACTTGAATCGATCTTTCAATTAGATTACCCGTGGATCTGGTGGATCACCGTTCCAATGATTGTTGCGTCCACCGTTGCATTCGCTTCATTTCTATACGCGCTGCTCGATCATTTGGAATGGCAATCGAGCACCAGAGATACGCATAAAAACGAATAAGTCGGGGCATAATGAGTACGTAATTCCCAAATTACAAAAAAGGAGTGCTTAGTGTGACAGCTTCGTAAGCACAAAGCAAAAGCACACCTCTTTTACGCGCAAAATCCCTTAAAAATGGGAGATCACCCATTTTTGTCGCAAGCGACACGGGAATTTCACCATTATTTTGTGCTGCCTTACGGCGGCAGAATGGAGATCATTATGCAAAACCAAAACTACAGACAAAACGACAATCAGAACAGACAGAACGACAATCAGAACAGACAAAACAATCAGAACAACAACCAAAACAGACAGAACAATCAAAACAATCAAAACAGACAGAATAACAATCAGTACGAGCAAAAGAAGAACGAGCGCTAAGCGCATCTCCCCGCAAGGGGAGATACATACTCTATTTTGCTCGTACCGTTTTTGGAGAAAGAGAGGGGGAGAGCCGTGTTTGCCATTGACCGCATACCCGAGGATGTGTGGGATATTTTGACGTCGCTCGGAGTCGATACAAATTCCATATTGCTGGCGGCGCATACCGACCGCAAAAAAAATCACGACGTGGGCGACGAATATGTTTTTGCCAACGCCGCGGCACTCATTCTCTTACATAAAGGCGAGGGAGAGGATACCCACGCCATCACGTCTTACCCTATAAAAGAACTGCGCGACATCGCTGTTGAGGAGCTGCTCTCCTCGGGACGTCTTGTTGCGCATCAAGGCGAGGAGAATACCCCCATTCTGATTGCCGCCTTTACCAATTTTTGCAAGGAGTCGATGTTTCTTTTTGCAAAATATGCAAACAAGATCGCCGCAGGCGAGAAGCTTATCGTTGACGAAAAAGACGACCCTGCCGCAAAGCTCTGCCCAAAGTGTGGCTTGCGCTATCCAGATCTGAACCGTCGCATCTGCCCACACTGTATGGAAAAGGGCAAGCTCTTCCGCCGTTTTTCGGTGTTTTTGATGCGTTATCGCGTATCCATTTTTATCACAATGCTATCGCTTGCGGCAATGACAGCACTCAGCATTCTCGCACCCTATCTTTCCAGCGGCTTCTTTTATGACGAGGTCATCTACGGTGTGGGTGAGTTCGCAGGCGAGATCCTTTTGGTGCTGGGACTTATTATTGCCACGCGTCTTGGCAAAACGCTTGTCACAATGGTAAATAACTACGTTACCTCACGCATTGCGGCAAATATGGTTTTTGACCTCAAAAAGACCATCTTTTCTGCCATTGAGCGTCTCTCGCTGGGCTTCTTTACGGGCAGGCAAACGGGCGGACTGATGACGCAGATCAACGAGGATGCCAACACCATTTATTCCTTTTTCTGTGACGGCGTTCCTTATATGCTCATTAACATCGTGCAGGTAGTAGTGTTAGCCGTTTTGCTCTTTATGATGCAACCTATGCTGGCACTCGTGTCGCTGATCACCGTTCCCGCATTTTTGCTCTTTGTCAAATGGATGTACCGCAGGCAGAGAATGTATCACCAACGCCGTTTTGCGGGCTCTAAACAGATGAACTCCTTCCTCGCTGACGTTTTTTCGGGTATGCGTGTCGTTAAAGCGTTCTCCAAAGAGGATGTTGAAATTTCACGTTTTACCGTCCGAAATCAAAGCCTTGCTGCAAGCGAAAAGCAGTTAGCACTCTTTTCCAACTACGGCTGGCCCGTGGCGCATCAACTGCTTTACCTTGGAAACATCGTGGCTTGGGCGGTTGGCGGCTGGATGATCATTTCGGGTACGGGAGGTATGACCTATGGCACACTCCTGACCTTTATTGCGTATATGAATATGATCTACTCCCCGCTAGAGTTTTTCGTCAACTTTTTCGATATGACCGCCGATTGCTCCAATGCGCTCCAGCGTCTGTTTGAAATTATGGACGCAGAGCCCGATGTGGTCGAAAAAGAGAACCCCGAACGTCCCGAAATCTTGGGCGGCAGTGTAGAATTTGAAAACGTTTCGTTCTCTTATCAAAAGGGAAGAAAGATCATTGACGACGTCAGCTTTGACGTTCCCGACGGACACGTGCTCGGCATTGTGGGGCACACGGGTGCGGGCAAGAGTACACTCGCTAACCTTTTGATGCGTATGTATGAGGTTGATGAGGGCGAGATCCGCATCGGTGGCTATCCCGTTAAGGATCTTGAGCTTGCCACGCTTTATCGCCACATCGCCATCGTTTCGCAGGAGACCTATCTCTTTATGGGAACGATACTTGAGAACATCCGCTACGCGCGCCCCGATGCAACCTTTGAGGAAGTTGTCGAGGCAGCCAAGTGTGCGGGAGCACACGAGTTTATTATGAAGCTTCCCGACGCGTACGATACGCGCATCGGATTTGGATATCAGGATCTTTCGGGCGGAGAGCGCCAACGCGTATCCATTGCACGCGCCATTCTGAAGAATCCCAAGATCCTCATTCTTGACGAGGCCACGGCGGCAATGGATACCGCCACCGAACGCAAAATTCAAGAGGCGCTTGCCCAACTTATCAAAGGCAAGACCACCATTATGATCGCACACCGTCTCTCCACCTTGCGTGACGCCGACGAATTGGTCGTTATTGAGCACGGCAAGGTAGCGGAGAGAGGCACGCATAGGGAGCTCCTTGAAAGGGAGAACGGCGTTTATAAAAAGCTGTTCACCCTGCAAGAGGAAGCCCTGAAGAGTGCCGGCATCAGTGAGTAAGAAAGGAGAACCGATATGAGACCACCTATGGGAATGGGAGATAGAGGCAGAGGCGGCCCTCACGGCGGCCCCGGCGGACCGGGTAGACCGGAGAGAGGTCCTGCGCGCACCTTGGCCGAGCTGTCGGTTACGGTCTGGCTCACACCCGAGAACGCCACGTTCTACATCAAAAACGATTTTTTACATATCAAAACCGAGTCTTACGAGGGCAGGGCGCATTTGTGCCGTCAGTTCCCGTTCGAGCTTGAATGGGAGTTCATTTCTGTGATGAATGACGAACAAGCCGAGGTCGGTATTATCCGGTCTGTCGCTCTTTTCGCAAATGCGGGCGAGGATCTGCTTCGCACCGAGCTCTCTCGCCGCTATTACGCTCCCGTCATCGATAAGATCATCGGTGTCAAGGAGCGATACGGCTTCTCGTATTGGCGCGTGCACACCGCCGAGGGAAACCTCAGCTTTACTCTGCACGATACTTATCGCAGCATTATCCGCGCAGGGGGCGGTCGTGTTGTTCTCCTTGACGTCAACGGCAACCGCTTTGAGATCCCCGATGTCGCATCGCTTGACCGCAAGAGCTACAAAAAGATCGAGCTCTACCTGTAAAGGAGCGGGATATGAAGAAAACAAGGAAAACAACTCCCGAGGAAAGGGCACGCGAGCTCTTTCCCGAATTGGATGTTGCCAATACGGTTGAACTGTTTATTACTCATCTCGACCTCACCGAGCCCACCAAAAAGACCGAAAATATCGTGCTTTTCACGCGTGGAGAACTCATTGTTTGGCGCGGTGGAGAGATCGGCTTGCGTGAGCCGATGGAGAACATTGAGCGCGTGAGCCTTGGGCGCGGCGTTGGATGCTGTTGGGTGGAATATATCCGCAAGAGTGATGGCGAAACAGTCCTTGTGGCACGTGCCGACAACACACAGCAAAACCGACTCGGAAAGGCTGTTAAGCATATCAATCGTTTTTTGCGCCAAGGTACCATCGAGCGCGAGGAAAAGGATACCGACACCGAGGGCAAAATTTGCCCCAAGTGCCAAAAGCCCTATCCGCGCGGTTCGCACGTCTGCCCACACTGTGCCTCTAAAACGCGTGCCATACGCCGCCTTTTGGGGATGGCGAGTGCAGAGTGGTGGCGTATTGCCATCTCCGTAGTGCTTTTCTTTATCAGCACGGGTGTCAGCATCGTCATTCCGATGATCAACCGCGATATGGTGGATGGCTACATCCAAAACACCGATGCCGAGGCAAATACCGCCTTTCTGTTGGGCTTTCTCGGTGTCGTTCTGTCTCTCCTTTTAGCCAATGTTCTGCGTCGCCTGATCGGTATGGCGCGCGGACACCTCCTGGCAGTTGCGGGCAACAACCTTGTTGTGCGTCTGCGCGATATGGTGTTCTGCAAAATTCAGGAGCTTTCCATTGCCAAGATCTCGGCGCGCACGTCGGGAGACTTGATGAAGCACGTAAACGGAGACACGCAGGAGATCAAGCGCTTCCTTGTCGACCACGTTCCCAATATGATCGAGCAGGTTTTGCTCCTTTTGGGAATTTCGGTGCTGATGTTCGGGTACGACCCCCTTATGGCGGCGCTCATTCTCATCCCAATGCCGCTGGTGGCGCTCTGCTTCCGCCTCTTCTGGCGTTTTATGCACTCCATGTTCCGCAAGCGCTGGAACGTCAACTCGCAGGGCAGTGCCGTTCTGCACGATATTTTCTCGGGTATTCGCGTGGTCAAATCCTACGGAATGGAAAAGCGCGAGGAAGCACGCTTTGTGGGGATTGCAGCGCAAGAAAAAGACCTACAACTCCGCATCGAACGCTTTTGGGCGGTGCTGATGCCCATTCTGCAATTTTTGATGGGCTTTGGCGAGTTCGTCCTGCTCTATTATGTCGGTACGCAAATGCTGGCAGGCGAAATGACCGCAGGAGAGATGTCGCAGTTCTCGTCCTACACCTCAATGATCTTCGGACCACTCATGGCACTGATGCGCTTCCCACGAATGTTTATGCATATGATGGTATCGCTCACGCGCGTTTATGACATCATCGACGAAAACATTGACGTTGCCGACGGACACGAACAGGCGCTCGACCGCATCGACGGCTACATCGATATCAATCATATTTCTTTCGGTTACACCGAGGGCGAGGAAGTCCTCTCTGACGTTGACTTGCACGTGCGACCCGGCGAGTTTATCGGACTTGTTGGCAAATCGGGTGTGGGGAAATCCACGCTGATCAACCTCGTGATGCGTATGTACGACGTTGACGAGGGTTCGATCTGCATCGACGGTGTGGATGTTCGCAACATTTCGCAAGAATCTCTCCGCCGACAGATGGGCGTGGTATTACAGGAGACCTTTCTTTTCACCGGCTCCATTTGGCAAAACCTGACCTACGCCAAGCCGAACGCTACGCGCGAAGAGGTGATACAAGCCGCAAAGATGGCGGGCGCACACGAGTTTATCGTCCGTCTCCCCGATGGGTATAACACCTATGTAGGCGAGAGGGGACACACCCTTTCGGGCGGCGAGAGACAGCGTATCGCTATCGCACGCGCACTCTTGCACGACCCGCGCATCCTCATTCTCGATGAGGCTACATCGGCACTCGACACGCAGACCGAAAAACTCATTCAGGATGCGCTCGCATCCCTCTCGTCGGGCAGAACGACCATCGCTATTGCGCACCGCCTCTCCACGCTCCGCAACGCCACACGCCTTGTGGTGCTTAACGAGGGCGGCGTTGCCGAGGTCGGTACGCACGACGAACTGATGGCAAAAGAGGGCATCTACTACGGCCTCGTTATGGCACAGAGAGAAATGACGAAGATGAATTAAAAAGAACACGCCCGTGCGTTTTGCACGGGCGTGTGTCGTTTATTTTGCTGCTTTTGCAGCGTTTTTCTTTTCTACCGCTCTCTCGTAAAGAATTTCGGTTGCAAACGCCAATTTGGTAATGACGTTCTTCTTGGTGGGGTAGCAGTAGAAGGAGTCGTTGTC
>JAZNZC010000039.1:0-3484 GCA_045594745.1 Eubacteriales bacterium | reverse complement strand
ACGCTTGGACGAGCAAGGCAAGAAGGAGGAAGAATAATGAAAGTTTGTGAGATTGCAGAAAAGCTTTCCTTAAAACCTCTTTCCTTGGCGGACAGCTCCCGCGAGGTGACCGGTGTTTACATCGGAGACTTGCTCAGCTGGGTGATGGGACGCGCCGATAGTGGCGATGCCTGGATCACCATTATGTCCAATATCAATATCGTAGCGGTCGCATCCTTGGCTGATGTTGCCTGCATCATTTTGGCAGAAGGCGTAGTACCCGATGAAAACGTCTGTACGACCGCCCTGCAAAAGGGGATCAACATTTATACATCAGACAAGACTGCATATCAGCTCGCCGCCGCACTTGCGGAGTGCCTGCAGTGAACCGATACTATTACGATTTTCATATTCATTCCTGCCTTTCTCCCTGCGCCGACAATGATATGACACCAAACAACATTGCGGGTATGGCGGCTTTGGCGGGCTTGAATATCGTTGCTCTGACCGATCATAATTCCTCGCGGAACTGTCCTGCATTTTTTGCGGCCGCAAAAAAGAACGGAATCATTCCAATAGCAGGAATGGAGCTGACGACGGCAGAGGACATTCATTTGGTATGCTTGTTTGAGGATATCAACAAAGCACTTGCCTTTAACGATGAGGTGGACAAACACCGTATTCGAATCCCAAACCGAACCGATATTTTTGGGGATCAAATTTTGATGAACGAAAATGATGAGGTGATTGGTGAGGAAGCGGATCTGCTCTCCAACGCGCTTGATTTGGCACTGGAGGATGTTCCGCCACTTGTTAAGGCTTTTGACGGCATTTGCTATCCCGCACACGTTGACAGGGAAGCAAACGGTATTTTGACAACGCTCGGCGTCTTTCCGCCCGAGCCGAAGTTTTCTGTTTGCGAACTGCACGATATGGAGAAGGCAGAGCCGCTTTCGGCACTCCACCCACCCATGCAGAAGATGCTTCTCGTAAGTGGTTCGGATGCACACTATTTGTGGGATATCCGCGACAAGGAACATTTCTTTGAGCTTGCAGACGAGCCTTACAGCTCTGAGCTGGTCAGAAGGGAACTATTCCGTACCTTGAGAGGAGGGAAGAGATGAAAGAACTTTCATTAAACGTTCTTGATATCGCTATGAACTCCGTCAAGGCAAGGGCCACATTGATCAAAATTCACATCACCGAGGATGACAAGCTGTTGACGATGGAGATCATTGATAACGGTTGCGGTATGACTGCCGAGTTTCTTCGCGGTGTGATAGATCCGTTCTGCACGACGAGAACGACACGCAAGGTCGGTCTTGGGATTCCGCTTCTAAAGCTTGCCGCCGAGCAAACAGGAGGAGAGGTAATAATTTCCTCACGTCACGAGTCGGAGCATCCTGCGGATCACGGAACGAATGTTGTAGCAACCTTTTACAAACAGCATATCGATTTTACTCCTATGGGAGATATCATTTCAACGGTGACGACCCTCATTCAGGGAAGTCCTGATATAGATTTTGAGTTTCGGCACAAATCAGACAGTTTTGATGTGTCTCTTGACACAAGAGAGTTGAGAGAGGTGCTGGGGCCTGAAATTCCACTAAGCGAGCCCGAAATACTTTTGTGGATCGCTGATAATTTGAGTGAGCAATATAAAAATATATAACAAACAAAAAGGAAGGATCAAAACTATGAAATCTTTGGCAGAGCTTGCAGCTATCAGAGAGAAGATGAAGGACAAGGTCGTTCTGCGTGAAGGCAGCAGCACCACCCGCATTGTCGTGGGCATGGCTACCTGTGGCATCGCGGCAGGCGCTCGTCCCGTACTCAACGCTTTCGTTGATGGCGTAAACAAGGAAGGTCTTGCGAGCGACGTTGTCGTTTCCCAAACCGGTTGCATCGGCATTTGTCAGTATGAGCCTGTTGTCGAGGTCTACAAGGCCGGCGAAGAAAAGGTAACTTATGTGAAAATGACCGTTGAAAAGGCTGAAAAAGTACTCAAAGAGCACATCAAAGGCGGAAAGGTCGTTGCAGAATACACGATCACAACCGCTCAGAACGCATAATTGGAGGTATCAATTTTATGATTCGCGCACATGTATTGGTTTGCGGTGGTACAGGTTGTACCTCTTCCGGAAGCCCGAAAATTCAGGATGCTTTCCACCAAGAAATCGAAAAGAACGGTCTTGCCGAAGAGGTTAAGGTTGTTCAAACCGGTTGCTTTGGTCTTTGCGCATTGGGTCCTGTTGTTATTGTCTATCCTGACGGAACCTTCTACAGCAACGTAACCGTAGACGACGTTGCAGAGATCGTTAGCGAGCATCTGCTCAAGGGACGCGTTGTTGAAAGACTCGTTTACAACGATACCGGCGACGCACAAGAGAACGCTGAGGCAGCACATTCCTCCCTCAACGATACCATCTTCTACAAATCTCAGTATCGTTTGGCACTGCGTAACTGCGGTGTTATCAACCCTGAAAACATTGAAGAGTACATCGCTATGGACGGTTATGCCGCTCTCGGTAAGGTACTGACCGAAATGACTCCCGATGATGTTATTGCTACCATTCTCGATTCCGGTCTTCGTGGACGCGGTGGTGCAGGCTTCCCGACAGGTATGAAGTGGAAGTTCGCATCGGGCAACCGCGGCAACGTTCAAAAGTACGTTTGCTGTAACGCAGACGAGGGTGACCCGGGTGCATTTATGGACCGTTCCATCCTCGAGGGTGACCCCCACGCTCTGATCGAAGCTATGGCGATTGCCGGCTATGCAATCGGCGCAAACCAGGGTTACGTATACGTTCGTGCAGAGTATCCTATCGCTGTTAAGCGTTTGCAGATCGCTATCGATCAGGCAAAAGAATACGGCCTGCTCGGCAAAAACATTTTTGGTACTGATTTTGAATTCGACCTTGGCATCCGTCTGGGTGCAGGCGCATTCGTATGCGGCGAAGAGACTGCTCTTATGACCTCTATCGAGGGTAAGAGAGGTGAGCCTCGTCCCCGTCCTCCGTTCCCGGCTGTTAAGGGTCTGTTCGACCGTCCCACCGTTCTCAATAACGTTGAGACCTATGCAAACATTCCTCAGATCATCCTCAAGGGTGCAGATTGGTTTAAGTCCATTGGTACTGAAAAGTCCAAGGGTACTAAGGTATTCGCACTCGGCGGTAAGATCAAGAACACCGGTCTTGTAGAGGTTCCTATGGGAACAACTCTTCGTGAGGTTGTTTACGATATCGGCGGCGGCATTCCTAACGGAAAGAATTTCAAGGCTGCTCAGACCGGTGGTCCTTCCGGCGGCTGCATCCCGGCTTCCCTGATCGACACCCCCATCGACTATGACAACCTGACCGCGATCGGCGCCATGATGGGCTCCGGTGGTCTGATCGTTATGGACGAGACCGACTGTATGGTCGACATCGCAAAGTTCTTCCTGGAGTTCACCGTGGAAGAGTCCTGCGGTAAGTGCGCTCCCTGCCGTATCGGCACCAAGCGTATC
>JAZNZC010000038.1:0-15266 GCA_045594745.1 Eubacteriales bacterium | reverse complement strand
ATTTTTACTGTGCAGAGGCAAAGCTCGTCATAGAGCTTGATGGCTCGGGGCATTATACCGAAGAAGGAAAGCAATATGATGAAGAAAGAACCGCTTTTCTTGAAGAATACGGATTGGCTGTTATCAGAATACCTAATACAGAAATACATAAAAACTTTCGGGGTGTTTGCGAATATATTGATCGCTTCGTAGAACAATCCCTCAGTCAGCTTCGCTGACAGCTCCCTTTGCACAAGGGAGCCTTTTCTTTTGATCATCTATAGTTTGTCAATTTTCTTGACAAGCACTGCATTTGTGACCACAAATGCAAAAAATCCGGCATACCTCTTTCGAAATATGCCGTATTTTGCTTTTGTGGACACAAATGCAGTGCTTGTCAGGAAAATTGACAAGTTATAGGTGAACATAAAAAAGGCTCCCTTGTGTAAAGGGAGCTGTCAGCGAAGCTGACTGAGGGATTGTTCTACGAGGTGGTTAATGTATTCGCATACTCCTCGGAAGTTTTTATTTATTTCCGTGTTTGGTATTCTGATAACCGTCAATCCGTATTCTTCAAGAAAAGCCGTTCTTTCTTCATCGTATCGTTTTCCTTCTTCGGTATAATGACCCGAGCCGTCAAGTTCGATGATAAGCTTTGCCTCTGCGCAGTAAAAATCTGCGATATACTTACCGAGAACCTTTTGGCGAGAAAAGCGGACAGGATAGGTGCACAAGAAATCATACCAAAGGTGTTTTTCTTCCTTGGTCATATTCTTTCGCAACATTTTTGCGGTTGGAACAATATCTTTATTGTGTTTTCTCTGCATTACAATCCCTCCGTCACGCTCCGCGTGCCACCTCCCTTTACACAAGGGAGGCTTGCGGTTTAGCGTCCGTCAAAAAAACATTCGCTTTTCTTAGCATCTGTCTTGCATTTTCAAAAGTTAATTCTTGAATAGCACGGTCAAAAGGAAGCAGCAAATATTCAAAATCCTCAAAGTTCCTATTTCGTTTCGGCGTTTGATTTCTAAAATTCGCCAAGAAATATATGACCGTTTTTGTATTGCCATTATCCAGTTGATAGGATATTTCATAACGAAAATCTTTATTGATCTGTACTTGAACAGAAGTTTCTTCCAATGTTTCTCGAAGTGCGGTTTCTTCCTCTTTCTCATTTGCTTCAATGTGACCTTTTGGGAAACCGCAATACCCATCATCTTTTGCTTTTACAAGCAAGTAATAAATCGTTCCGTTATTGATCGTGTACGGTATTGTTCCACATGATTTTTCAATCTCCTATTTATCGCCGGTTTCGTATTTGTATTACAAATGCATCGGGCTATGCCCATGCCCATATTATAGCACAAATACCGCAGAAAATCAATCTGCGGTTTCTGCATTTTCTGCCGGTAGGTAAAAACTGTCCTTTAGAGCAACGCCCTATGTGCTTGCATCTTTTTTTATGCTTCAAACCCCATATTCTCAATATACGCTTGCGAAAAGACGGAAGAGAAAGAAAGCTCCACGGTCTCGGTCTCTTTGCAAAGGGTGTTGATCTCGGCTTGTTTTTCTTCGTCCAACAGGCAAAGCTGTGCGCCTGCAAGAGCGGTATTTCCCACGATCTGTGTGCGAGAGAGAAGAGCAGGAGAGAGCAGTCCCGTACGCGCCGCGCTCGCAGGGCTCATATAGTAGCCCAATCCGCCCGCAAGAGATATGCGCTCTATTTCGTCCATCTTCACGCTGCAATGCGCCGTGAGCGCCTCTACGCCCGCCGCAATGGCAGCCTTTGCCAACTGGAATTGGCGCACGTCATCCTGCGAAAGATAAATGTTGGGCGTGAGATAAAAACAATCATCTTCTAAATGGTGAAAAAGGGAAGAGGAACATTCCTCACTCCAAGCCCCCGTTTCGTCGAGGATGCCCTCGTCGAGAAGAAGCGCGAGCAGATCGATGATCCCACTGCCGCAAATGCCGCGCGCGGGGGCGTTCCCAATGGTGGAGAAGCGCAACTGTCCATTCTCGCTCCAAACGCGGTCGATAGCCCCCATAATGCCGCCAATGCCGCAGGACATATTCGCGCCCTCAAGCGCAGGCCCTGCCGCTGTCGATGCCGCATAGAGCTTTCCCTTATGTGTGAGAACGATCTCGCCGTTTGTACCGAGATCCATAAAAAGCTGTGTCTTGTCACTTTTGTGCATCTCGCACGCGAGAATGCCCGCGCTCACGTCACTGCCGAGATAGGCGCTGATCGATGGGAGCAATAGAACGCGTGGAGCGTTGATTCCGACCTCTGTGCCCGCATACGACTTAGCATCGGTAAAGGCAGGCGTAAAGGGATACGAACCAATACCCGTGGGGTCAACTCCGATAAAGAGATGGAGCATTGTGGGATTGCCAACAACAATCAGGTCGTCAATTTGCGCACCCGTGTGCGAAAATTCGGATATGAGGCGGTTGGTCGCATCCACAACGGCGGCACGCATCTCATCTCCCTTGCCATCACCAAAAGCACTGATGCGGCTGAGGACATCCGCGCCGAACGCACCTTGCGGATTGAGCGTCGAGGCTTTTGCCAACGTCTCGCCTGTCTTTTTGTCAACTAAGCACGCCGCCAAGGTGGTCGTTCCAAGGTCAAGGATCATTCCCGCTGTGCCGTCAGTGCAAGAGGAAAGGGAAGAGACCTTCCAAAGCTCATCCTCGTTGTTACTGTTCAAGAGGATGGTTAAGTCCGTTGTTACCGATGTGTGGCAGGAGAGTACTGTCTGGTAGTCCTCTGTATCCGCCGTGCGGCATTTGACCGCACATTTGCCACAACTTCCGCGTCCGCCGCAAGGCGCCCCAACAAAGACGCCGTTTTGTGTCAACGCCGTCAAGAGGTTCGTTCCGTGCACTGCGGAAAATTTGATGTTTTGGGGCAAAACGGTGATGGTGTGTGTCATAGGAAAATCTCCAGCTTGTTTTTCTCCTTCGATTATAGCATAAAAAAGAGAAAAGGTCAAGCAGAAATTTGTTAGGGTTGTGTGTTATGGAGAGAACAGGAAACAAAAGGACGCGAGATTGAGGGACTCAGAACCCAAACGTGCGTATAATGCGGTGGAATGCTATAGATACGATGCGCACGTTATAAAGGGAACGAAAGGTCTGTGCTGCATCGGGACTCAGAACCCAAACGTGCGTATAATGCAGAGGGATGCCATAGACACGATGCGCACGTTATAAAGGGAACGAAAGGTCTGTACTGCATCGGGACTCAGAACCCAAACGTGCGTATAATGCAGAGGGATGCTATAGATACGATGCGCACGTTATAACAAATTTTCGCAAGCGAAAATTTGCGGGGTTCTGCGTTATAAAAGTACAGGCAAAAAGAAGCACCCATCGCGATGCGATGGGTGCTTCTTTTTGGCGTGCCTTGAGGGACTCGAACCCCCGACCTTTTGGTTCGTAGCCAAACACTCTATCCAGCTGAGCTAAAGGCACGTATACGTTTTTTCGTACCTTGATATTATACCCTATTTGTTTCCTTTTGTCAAGCCCTTTTTGAAAAAAAGTTTTATTTTTTTCCGTAGCAGACAAATTCTTGCTTTTATCGACTTTTTTGCAAAAAAAGCGGAGAGATTCAAATGAACCTCTCCGTCAATTTTGCGTATTGTGTTAAGGGGTAACGGGTTCTTCTACGGGTGCATCGGTTTCGGGAAGAGTTCCGTCCAAAGTTCCTGTGCCGAGGGCTGCCATAAAGCTATAAAAATCGCTATTGCTGAAATAGGTCTCGGGGAGAACGCCATCCCACTGCAGGATGTAGTAGTAGAGC
Organism: Eubacteriales bacterium; assembly: GCA_045594745.1. Classification (GTDB taxonomy): domain Bacteria; phylum Bacillota; class Clostridia; order Oscillospirales; family CAG-272; genus UMGS1865. Next base: position 11,476 of record JAZNZC010000038.1, on the reverse strand, counting down.
ATAAGCGTGTGGAAATCTTCATTATCGAGATTTTCGGGATCCTTTGCAAGAATATCGCGCACCTGTCCGATAACGGCTGCATCCTTTTGACCTGCATATTCTGCGGCATCTGCCTGAATTTTGACGACCTCAAGATCGGTTTCTGCGGCAATTTTTGCAACAGCGGCTTCTGCTTTTGCTTCAATTTCGGCACGTTTTGCGGCGGCTTCGGCTTCCATATTCTTTTGCTCCTGTTCGATCTTTGCCTGCTTGCTCTTTTGCTCTGCTACCTGCTTTGCCTCAACGGCATCGGTAAAAGCATCGGAGAAGTCGAGGTCCTCGATAGAGGCGTCAATAACGACCACGTTATAGGCTTCGAGCTGTGTTGTCAAAAGAGTACGAATATCGCCCGAAAGCTGAGAGCGCATATTGAGCAGCTCCTCTGCGGTGTATTTTGCAAATTCGCTCTTTACGGCTTCCTGAATACGGGGAGCGATGATGACGTCATAGTAACCAATGCCGATCTCCTTGTAAATGGTTTGCGCATTTGCTTTGGAAATTTGATAGTTGATCGTGTAGGTTACGCTGACCTCCTGAATGTCAGAGGAGAAGCAAAAGAGGGGAACAGATGCCTTTTGATTTCTGTTGTCCATGTTGACTACCTCTTGCCAAGGAGCGCAGAAGTGAACGCCTGCCTCGTAGGTGATGTCCTCGACCTTACCAAAGGTGGTCACGATGCCGGTGTGTCCTGTGGGAACGGTACGCAGGCAACTGACAAGCGCCAACGCCACACCAAGGATGAGAAGTACGGTGGGTAACAGTCCGCGCAGCAGCGGTTTGCTTATCTTTTTTAAGGTGAAGAGAACAACCAGTGCGGCAGCCAATAACAGAATGGCGAGTACGAATAATACAATCATTTTTATAATCTCCTTTCTTCCGATCAATGTCGGTATGATTGTAAATATATAATACCACAACCATCTTATACTGTCAAGTGATTTTGAGAAAAAACTTTCGGATTTACAATTCGTTTACAAACGATACATTTTTTGGATAAAAAGTGGCATTGTGATAAGCCAAAACCTTGCCAAAGCTTGCCAGAATGTCCAAAATGCTTGACTTTTGTCGAAATATGTGGTATGATATGGAGTATGATAAATCCATCATTTTTGATTTTTGAACGGAGGTACCGTATGAGAACTAAATTGAGGTATGCCGCTTCTGCGTTATTGTCTTTTCTTCTATGTGCAGTCATGCTTTGCGGAGCGGTCCTTTCAACGATGGCTGATGGGGCAGAATTACCTTCTCTTGACTATACAAATCCCGCAGTGGAGAGCAGAGAAAGGCTTTCTGCATACGATCTTTACACCGCGCTCTTAGACCGCACCCCCACCGCAGGCGAAACGCTGTATTGGCAGGCGCACGAGCTTTCCCTCTCTTACAGCAGCTTTATTCCCGACAGCTGCATCGACACCGATTATAATGGGGAAGAGGGCATTTTGAACATCACCGTGTCTCCTTATTCTTATACGGCAGTAAACGGTGTTGTTGTCACTTGGGTTCCCGAGTCCTTTAACTTGGAGGGGAAAAAGTACGATCTGCGTGAGCAAGACGGCGTTTACACGGCTCAAATCGATAATTGCTTCTATTCCGGCGACTTCGCAATGCAGGTGGAGTACGGATGCCAAATTGAGATCGAGCAAAGTGTAATTCAAGTCCTTTCCAACGAGGCTTACCAAAAGGGATATAGCGCGCTGGAAGAGATGAATGAATATGAAAAGCAGTTAGCCGACTACAACAAACGCTTGGAAGCGCATAACGCTTATAATGCCTACATCAAATGGGAAGAGGATTACGCCAACTACCTTGTCGAAAAGGCAATTTACGATAAGCTCAAAGAGACCTACGATGCCTATATGGTAGAATACAATGCCTACCAAACCGTGCTCGATGCCTACAACCAATGGCAAAATTATTTTGCGCAGGAAAAAGCATATGCGGCCAATGAGATAGCCTACGGTGAATATGCAAAATATTACAAGGATTATAAAGCGGCCGTAGATAAATTGGCAATGTTTGAGGCCATCTTCAAAAAGGACAGCAATGGATGGTGTATGTATAATGATATCATGGGAGAATCCGTAACCAAGGTGCTCTCTATGCAAGATGTTTTGATAGGCAAGGGCGGAGACAAGGAGGGTGTCAATTCGGCAGGCGTAGCAACCGAAAATTTGCGTGTTTTGCTCAAGGGATACAACGATCTGCGCACGCAAAAATGGTCTTCCAATCATGCAAAGTATCAAGCATTGTATCAATACTATGGCAATAACTACGATGCTCTCAAAGAGAATTTTATCAGCCTATACGAAAACTTATACGGTATGTACTCTGACAAGATCGTTTCAACCGCGATTGCCTCTTTGGGTAAGTCGGCGCACTACCGTCAGCTTGTAGGACATCTGTTTGTTGTCTCCACGGCATTCGACCAAAACAGTAACCGTAACGAGGATGTATGGCGCATCGATAAAAAGAAGCTGCGCGACGTTGTTGAAGACGTGCACTACTTCCCGGACGGTGACTGGGATCCCAGAAACACGCCGTTCCCCGCTGTTGAGGTTCCTGCCGTAGAGCGTCTCGAAAAGCCTGTTCGTCCCACAGTGGAGCAGCCAACGGTCCCTCCGGATGCGCCTCCCGTTGTTGAAAATCCGGGAGAGGCTCCGATATGTCCCACAACTAAGCCCTATGCTCCCAAGCCCGAGGAAGAAGTTGGCAAGGAACCTGCGCGCCCCGTATTTGATGTGGCTGTTGAGGCTTTGTATCAAGAGGTGAAAAACCGCACGCTCAAAGAAGATTCGACTCCTGCACAAGCCGCAATTTTGAAGCTGAACAGAACGGTCGACCGCAACATCTCCATTCAGAATCTCAAAACAGTAACCTTTTATAATCTCGACGGTAGCATTTACAAGCAAGTTTCCGTGCACTACGGAGAAAAAGTAGAGTGGGAACACCTCAACCTCGAGGCATCGGCGGAATACACCTATGAGTTTTTGGGATGGAAATATGCAGACGGCAGTGTGGTAAAGGATAAATGGGTGACCGTTACCGAGAATACATCTCTGTATCTGCACTATCGCCCGACCAAGCGCATGTATACTGTGACTTGGATCGTAGATGGAAAATCCTATTCCCAGTCTCTTTACTACGGCAGCAGACCCGTTCCGGAGTTGGTCGTTAACATTGCTCCGAGCGAAAGTCAATACTACCGCTACGAGTTTTCGGGATGGCATAACAGCAATAACGAGCCCGTTGAGGTAACTCCTGTTACAGGAAATGTTACCTATATAGGTTCTATGCTCCAGATCCCAAAAAAATTCAACGTAACATGGGTCATCAAAAATGGCGAGGAGCGTATTACCGAGCAATGGGAGTACAATCAAAAGCCCGTTTTTGAGGGGGATCTTTCAATTTCTTCTTCCACACACATCTATGAATTCTTGATGTGGGATAAAGCGATCTCCCCCGTTACCCGTGACGTTACCTATACGGCGAAATACCGTGCAACACCGTTGGCTACCGACGGTTCCAACACGGCGTTTGAGGTTCAGAGTAGCGAAACAGAAATCACTGTGCTGGCAACAGCGCCCTCGGCATCTGTCAAGCAAGCAGCTCTTCTGGCGGCAAAAGAGGGAAAAACGCTGACCGTTCGTTGGAATGATGCACTTTCTGTTTCCTTGAACGGTGAAAAGCTGCAAGCTTATATCGACATGGGTTCTCCTGCGCTGATTATGCATGAAAATAAGGATGGCAATGCAACAATTTATGAGTTGGAGTATTTCATCGTCGGCGCAAATGCTGCCACACTTCCGGAAGCAACCGTTACATTCGCTTACAGTAAAGCAAACGGAATAGAGACGGTGTTCGATCTGCAAACCGAGAACGGTTGGGAGCGCACAGAGGGTGCACAGATCACCGTTGCAGGGAATTTTAAGGCTCGCCGCTTGTATGCTTATTCTATCGTTCCTACGGCAAATGAGCATTGTAACGTGACTCAGATGATCCGACAAGCCGTAGATGGGGAATGGGTATCCATCGCTTTGGAATGCATTTATGGCTATAAGGTGGTTGGTGCAACCATCGTAACCGCAGAGGGCGAGACTGTTACCGTATCGGGAACGTCCTTCCAAATGCCGGCATCTCCCATTACCGTTTCCTTGCAGGTGGAAGAGATCGTATATCGCGTAACCTTTAAGGTCGACGGTGAGGTTTGGAGTTATGCCGAATACCATACAGGTGACGAGATCGTATTGCCCGAAGATCCGACAAAGGCAGCAGAGGGTGAATACGTTTACACATTCATCGGTTGGGGCGATGTTCCCGCACTTGCAACGGGAGCGATCGAGGATCTCGTGTTTGAGGCGTCCTTTGCCCAATCCCAAACCGTCAACGACTATAACACAGGCAACCGTAAAAGTCTGTTGGTTACGCTTGTGCTGCCTGTTGTAATAGTGATCGTTGTTTTGGTGGTAGGACTCTTGATTCTGCGCCGCATCGTTCGTCGCAAGGGTGGATGGCGTGTTGCAAGCGTCAAGTTTGGAGTTGCTTGCAAGCGCTTCTTTAGCAAGCTGGCAAAAGGAATCGGAGCGCTTTCCAAGCGCTTCATTGCCGCCGTCAAGCGCCTATTTTCCAAGAAGAAAAAATAATAATTTACGTTAGAGCAGCCCACCGCCAAGCAGTCTTGCTTGGCGGTGGGCTGAAAAAATACTTGACTTTTTTCTTGAAATGTGATAAAATGGATATATCCCATTTTAGAACAAGGAGGTATTGACAATGAAAAATATGAAAAAATGGGTAGCACTTTTGTGCGTATTTGCACTCTGTTTCAGCTTTGCTTCTTGCAGTCTTTTCGGCAAAGATGAAAAAGTAACAACCGACGAAACTACTCAAAACCCGCAAACCAACAAGCCCAACATTGGTGCTGCCGCCACCTTTGTTACGTTGGATATCAATCCTTCCATTGAGCTTACTGTCGATGCAAACGGCATTGTTGCCAGCGTATATGGCGCAAATGAGGACGGACAGATTCTTCTCTACGAAGAAGCAGAGAAAATTATCGGTCTTACCTATGAGGAAGCCGTAAAATACATTACAAAGCTTGCGGCTGACCTTGATTATTTGACAACCGCAACCGAAGAGATCCGCGCTTTTGTTACCTCTGTTGATGCAGATGACGTTGCGGAGATTGAAGAAAAGCTTTCTGCAAGCATCAAAGCTGCCGCACAGGAAAAGGGTATCACCGTTTCTGTAACCGATGAAGAGTCCTTGGAGCTGATCTGCGATCTGGCAGTATTGAAGCAACAGTATCCCGACAATGCAAAGATCCAAGCACTCACCGCAGGCAAGTATCGTCTGGCGCTTTCCTTGAGCGAGCGCGAGAGCATCAGCATTGTTGCTGCCGTTGAGTATGACACCGAGGAGTGCATCGAACGCATCAACGCCGCACACGCCACTCTCGAGGCATACGCTACCGATGCGTATATGACTGCAAAGGCAGAGGCTATTCGTATTTTTGATGAAGCAATGGGCGTTCTGATTGATGGAGCTTACAGTGACTTCTATATAAAGAACGCGATGGCACATTTTGATACCTACTATTACGGTGCCGTTTATCAGGCATACAAAACTACTGCACGCACCTATCGCTCGCTTGATCAAATCGTGGCATTTGGCAACGATATGAAGAACTTTACTGTTCCTGAGCAAACCGTAGAAAAGATGTGCGATGAACTCGGTCTTGGTGATGCAGAGCAAGCAAAAATGAAGAATGCCGAGGGCAAGATTACCGTGGCTTCTTTGATTGCATACTGTGAGAATTATCTTGAAGAAAACAATGTTCCCGAGGATGTTAAGACGAAGATCCAAGATTACATTGTAGAAGCACGCGCTGCAGCAGAGATGGCGCAAAAAGCTGTAACGGTTGCCAATAGCGCAGACCTTGCGGCTCTGCAAACGCAGATCAATCTCATTATTTCTACTGTAAACATACCCAATAACCTGGCAGTGGCTATGATGAACGACACACAAAAACAGGAATACGAGGCTTGCATTGCTGATTTGAACGCAGTTGTTACAAACATCGGTAAGATCATTGCAGGTGAACTCACCGTTGGTGAAGTCGAAGCACTTGCCGCAGAGGCTGAAGCAAAGGCTGTTGCTATGGAAGAGAAGATCAAGGCTGACTTGACCGAAGAAGAGCTTGCCGAGGTTGAAGCAAGAGTTGCTCAACTGAAGGAAGGTGCCGCACAAGCAACCGACGATTTTGAGCAAAGACTCACTACTGCAGAAGGGACTGCTAAAAAATTTATCGAGAATGCACGCAAGGAGCGTCTCGGAAAGTAATATTTGAAATAGCACAAACGGGATAGCTGATGCTATCCCGTTTGTTTTTTGACACTGTGCAAAACAAAAAAGAGAACCGCTTCCCGCGGTTTCCAATCCATCCTTTTTGGAGCAAGTGTTTTTTGGAAGGGGGTGCGGGGGAACGCTTTTTTTTCAAAAAAGATTCCCCCGCATTCTCTTCTAATATTAGTACATACCGCCGCCCATGCCTGCAGCAGGTGCTGCGGGAGCGGGATTTTCTTCCTTCTTATCGGCAACTACCGATTCGGTGGTCAGAATGACGGATGCGATGGATGCGGCATTTTGGAGAGCAGAACGCGTGACCTTTGTAGGGTCAACGATGCCTGCGGCCATCATATCGCAGTAAACTTCGTTGTAAGCATCAAAGCCGTAGCCGAGCTTGCCCGAGGAGAGGATCTTGTCAACGACTACGCCGCCGTCAAAGCCTGCGTTAGCGGCGATCTGACGAACGGGCTCCTCAAGAGCCTTGAGAACGATCTTTACACCGGTCTTTTCGTCACCGTCAACGGTGTCGATCAGCTTTTCAACCTCGCCGATAACGTTGAGGTAAGCGGTTCCACCGCCGGCAACAATGCCTTCCTCAACGGCTGCCTTGGTAGCGTTGAGAGCATCCTCAATGCGGAGCTTCTTTTCTTTCATTTCTGCCTCGGTTGCGGCACCGACCTTGATAACGGCAACACCGCCTGCGAGCTTTGCAAGACGCTCTTGCAGCTTTTCGCGGTCGAAATCGGATGTGGTCTCTACGATCGCATTGCGGATCTGACCAACGCGTGCGCGGATGGCATCGGAGTTGCCTGCACCGCCAACGATGATGGTATGCTCCTTGTTGACCTTGATCTGGCGAGCGTGACCGAGCATTTCGATGGACGCATCCTTGAGTTCGAGTCCGATCTCAGAGGAGATGACCTCGCCGCCAGTCAGGATCGCGATATCCTGCAGCATTTCCTTGCGGCGGTCGCCAAAGCCGGGAGCCTTGACGGCTACACAGTTGAATACGCCGCGCAGCTTGTTGAGCACGAGAGTGGTCAGAGCCTCGCCCTCGACGTCCTCGGCAATGATGAGCATCTTTCTGCCTGCCTGAACGATCTGCTCGAGTAGAGGCAGGATCTCTTGAATGTTGGAGATCTTCTTATCTGTGATGAGGATGAGAGCATCGTCATAAACGGTCTCCATCTTATCCATATCGGTAGCCATATAGGGGGAGAGGTAGCCGCGATCGAACTGCATACCCTCAACGACCTCGGAATAGGTGTCAGCCGACTTGGATTCCTCAATGGTGATAACGCCGTCAGCGGTGACCTTTTCCATAGCGTCGGCAATCAGTTGACCGATGACCTCGTCACCTGCGGAGATCGTACCAACGCGAGCGATGTCGCCCTGGCCGTTGACCTTTTTGGAGTTTGCAACAAGAGCCTCGACAGCGGCATCAACAGCCTTTTTCATACCCTTGCGAACGACCATCGGGTTAGCACCTGCGGTGACGTTTTTCATACCTTCGCGCACGAAGGCTTGCGCCAAAAGGGTAGCGGTAGTTGTACCGTCACCTGCGGCGTCGTTGGTTTTGGTTGCAACCTCTTTTACAAGCTGTGCGCCCATATTTTCAGCGGCATCCTCAAGCTCGATCTCCTTGGCGATGGTAACGCCGTCGTTGGTGATGAGGGGGGAGCCGTATTTTTTGTCAAGAACCACGTTTCTGCCCTTGGGGCCAAGCGTGATCTTAACGGTGTCTGCCAATTTGTCTACGCCGCGCGAGAGAGCGTTGCGTGCTTCAATTCCGTAAAGAATATCCTTTGCCATTTGTGTATACCTCGTTTACAATTATTCTACGATTGCGAGAATGTCGCTCTGTTTGACGATGGTGTATTCCACACCATCCATCTTGACCTCTGTGCCGGAATACTTGCCGGTGATGACCTTATCGCCAACCTTTACTTCCATAGGAATGAGCGCGCCATTATCATCGCGAGCGCCGGGGCCAACGGCTACGACCTCTGCCACTTGGGGCTTTTCCTGAGCGGCGGCGGTGAGAAGAATGCCGGTTTTTGTCTTTTCTTCAGCCTCAACAAGCTTGACCACAACGCGGTCGGAAAGCGGTTTAATGTTCATTTTTGGAATTCCTCCTTGTATTTTGCGAAAAATAAACGATTTTTGTTTGTTTTTAGCACTCAAAAGGTTCGAGTGCTAACTTCTGCTATTATTCTATACTATTTTTTGGAAAAATCAAGCCTTTTGGAACATTATTCACATTCTTTTAACAATTATATTGTTTTTGTGTAGGCGTCGGGTGCTAAAATCAGGAAAGCTGTCGAAGCATAGATTTCTTTCTTTGGGAATAGAATAAAAAAAGACAAAAGGAGGTGCACAAATCGATGCTCGAATGGCTCTTGACAGGTGGTTTGATACCGCCGATACTTTTGCTTGTTGGCGTATTTTTTTTGTTTTATCTAAAGGGATATCCGTGGCGTGCGCCGCGAAGGATGCTCTCGGCAATGAGAGGCGGTGAAAAAGAAGGGAAAACGTCATCGTTTCGCGCGATGATGCTTGCCTTGGCAGGAACGCTTGGCGTTGGGAACATCGTGGGCGTTGCCAATGCCATTGCCATTGGTGGCGCGGGAGCGGTGTTCTGGATGTGGATATCGGCGCTCTTTGCGATGATCCTCAAATACGCCGAAATTCTTTTGGCTGTCTCGCATCGTCGCACCGACAAAAAGGGCGGCTATTTTGGCGGCGCGATGTATTATATTCGCGATTGCTTTCGCGCCCGTCGGTGGGAACGCCTTGCCATTGCTGTTCCCATCGTTTTTGCCACCTTAATGGTTGTGAATGCGCTCAGTATCGGATGTGTGGTACAGGTTCGCGCCGTTAGCGAGACGTTAGAAGGAGTTATTGGTATTCCCACAGTATATACCGGGGTTTTTCTTGTAATGCTGACATTGCCTCTCCTTGCGCGCGGAACGAAAGGAATATCAGCCCTAACCGAATATCTCGTTCCCATTATGACAGCGGGGTATATCATCCTTTCGGTGGCGGTTCTGATTTTGCGCCGCGATGCTTTGGGCGAGGTCTTGCTCTCCATTTGGCAGAATGCTTTTACGCCCGAAGGTGCGGTAGGCGGTGTGAGCGGATTTTTGCTCTCTCGTGCTCTGCGAGTGGGAACGATGCGAGGGCTTCTTTCCAACGAGGGCGGATGCGGAACAGCTCCAACGGCACACGCCGAGGCTGACGCCAAAAGCCCCGCGCATCAGGGCGTTTGGGGCATCTTTGAGGTCTTTGCCGATACCATCGTGCTCTGCACTGCCACGGCGCTTGTGATACTTGTCAGCGGCGTTGATACGACTTCGGGCGGTGTGATGATGACGGTCACGGCATATTCCTCGGTGCTTGGTGGCTTTGCCGAATGGTTCTTCTCGGCGGCGGTGTTCTGCTTTGGATATGCAACGCTGCTTTGTTGGGGAAGCTACGGGATGGAGAGTGTGCGCTTCCTTTCGGGAAAGAAGCGGTGGCGTGTGTTATATATTCTGGCGTTTGGTTTGTGCATCCTTTTTGGCGTTCGTGGAGCTCCCGAGGCTGTGTGGAATATCGCCGACTTCTCGATTGCCGTCATGACCACCATCAATCTTTCTGTTCTTCTTCTTTTGCGCCGTGAGGTAAAGGAAGAAACGCTCCGCTTTGCGCGCAAAGAGGGCAGGGAAGAGCGTGAGCCCATATAATGCTCATATAAAAGGAAGAAAAAACGCGAAATTGTTTGCAAAATGCACACACAAGGGGGATTTTGACCTCTCAAAATGATGGATTGTAACAAAATTGATAAAATTTCGTCAAACCCCTTGTATATTTGCAAAAAATGCGTTATAATATATGCTGTATGGAAAGGCTTTCCAATGGAAAGTCAACTAAATTTTATTTACAAAACGGAGGATTTTTCCAATGGCAAACGTAAAAGTTGCGATTAACGGTTTTGGCCGCATCGGCCGTCTGGCATTCCGTCAGATGTTTGGCGCAAAGGGTTATCAGGTAGTAGCTATCAACGACCTTACCAAGCCCTCTATGCTCGCTCACCTTCTCAAGTACGACTCTGCACAGGGCAGATACAATCACGACGTTTCCGCTGACGACGAAGCAGGCACCATCACCGTAGACGGCAAGACCATCAGAATCTACGCAGAAAAGGACGCTGCTAACCTTCCTTGGAAGAAGCTGAAGATCGACGTAGTTCTCGAGTGCACCGGCTTCTACTGCTCCAAAGATAAGTCCATGGCTCATATCAATGCAGGCGCTAAGAAGTGCGTTATCTCCGCACCCGCAGGCAACGACCTCAAGACCATTGTTTACTCTGTAAACGAAGGCACTCTGACCGCTGACGATCAGATCATCTCTGCTGCATCCTGCACCACCAACTGCCTCGCTCCTATGGCAAAGGCTCTCAACGACTACGCTCCCATCCAATCCGGTATCATGACCACCGTTCACGCATTCACCGGTGACCAGATGGTTCTCGACGGCCCCCACAGAAAGGGTGACCTCCGCCGTGCTCGCGCTGCAGCTGTAAACATCGTTCCCAACTCCACCGGTGCTGCAAAGGCAATCGGTCTTGTTATTCCCGAACTCAACGGCAAGCTCATCGGCTCTGCACAACGTGTTCCCGTTCCGACCGGCTCTACCACTCTGCTCGTAGCAGTTGTTAAGGGCAAGGACATCACCAAGGAAGGCATCAACGCCGCTATGAAGGCTGCTTCCTCCGATTCCTTCGGCTATACTGAAGAGCAACTCGTTTCTTCCGATATCATCGGCATCACCTACGGTTCTCTCTTCGATGCAACCCAGACCATGGTTGCAAAGATCGATGACGACACCTACCAGGTACAGGTCGTTTCTTGGTACGACAACGAGAACTCCTACACCAGCCAGATGGTTCGCACCATCAAGTACTTTGCTGAGCTTCAGTAATTTACAAATAATATAAAAGCAAAAAGGGAAAGCCGCGAGGTTTTCCCTTTTTGTTGTTGGAGAAGAGATGTGGGGGAACTTTTTGAGAAAAGTTCCCCCACACCCCCTCAAAAACTTTCTAATAAAATTATCT
>JAZNZC010000037.1:0-4955 GCA_045594745.1 Eubacteriales bacterium | reverse complement strand
CCCCCGCGCAGAGCGCGTCGAGCTCGCTCGTAAGCGGCAAGCGGTGGGAATTTTCGCACGCAGTGCGAATATCCTAGCGCAATGTTCAAAGATTTGTAGGGGAGGCGTTTCGCCTCCCGCTTTCAGGAAATTTGTTTTTTTCGGGAGGGGAGACCCCTCCCCTACGGTAAAGAATGCACCAAAAATCTACAAAAGTGAATATCCTAGCACATCAACAAATGATTGAATTCCCTTGACTTTTCGCCAAAATATGCTATAATAAAATTGAAAGGCGGTGACACGATGAAATTGAATATGTACGAGAGAACGCCAAAAGGTACAACGCCTAAATGGATAAAAATTTCGCTGATTGTTATGTGGGCTCTCTTTACTGCAATCTTTGCTCTTATGAGCGTTGTAGTGGCAATAGAAGATCTTGCTTTCGGCTTTCTTGTCTTTGCAACGATTTTTCTTTGTTACTTTGGATTCATTGTAACGTCTTATAATTGGCGCAGAGCCTATATGGAAATTGAAGGTGACACCATTTACATTACCGATTATCCTTTTTTCAAAGAGCGTAAAAAGGTTGTATCTGTAAAAGATATTCATAAAATCAAATGGCGTTCCGGTGGACGACTACCTCTAGGTTACCTTGTATTCAAAAATCAAGAAAACAAAACCTTGTTCAAAACTTTCGACCTTTCCGAAATAAGAAACTATTTTGTAGAATTGGGGTTTGAAGTAGAATAGTAAACATTGTTAGAAAGGCGGTGTGTTAATTGGGTTGCTTATTGGAAATCATATTGCTACCTTTTGAACTCATATTAGAGTTAATCGTAGACGGTTGGTTTTCGCTGATGCAATGGATCATTCCGAAAAAGAACATCGGTAAATCCACTCGTCTCGCTCTTAAAATAGTGGTTGGAATTTTCTCCGGTGCTTTACTGATTGTCTTTTTAATTGGCATACTTGCCGCCGCGCTGACGGAAGCAACTGTTATGGACCTATGGAAATGGATTTTCATTCCAATAGGAATCAGTTTGGCACAAATTATTTTAGGAATCATTGTCCGCATTGTTACAAGAAAAAAGTAACGCCATCCATTTCAATTATAAATACATACAAAAAGCCACCCGTGGGTGGCTTTCCTTATAATTTTATTCAAGTTACTAAATAGACGACCAATGGCCGCCTCTACGATGTAAAACATACCTTTTGTAGGGACCGGCGTCCTCGACGGTCCCAAAAAAACAAACAAGTAACCGATTGCAGCAAAAGACAAATACGCAAAAAACACGCCATAAGATTTTGCATTGGCTCTCAAACCGGACCGTCGAGGACGCCGGTCCCTACAAATTCTATTGACTTTTCCCCAAAATATGCTATAATAAAATGGAAAGGCGGTGAGACTGTGCCTCAAAAGCGAAAGAAATACAAAAAGCGCCCACCAAAGAAAATCTACGATATTAAGCAATTAAAAGAAAAATGGAAGTTGCAACGCTACAACGAAAAAAAGTTCCAAGCCAAAATGGCAACGGTTTTGGGGTTTGTTGGGATAGTTTTGTTGATTGGCCTTTCCGTACTTTGTTTTATTACTGCGAACTATCAACCGATTGAATACGACCAAGCAAGCTCTTACTCCGCAGCATTTGAGAAATACCGTCTTTATCATCGTACTCGCGGTGGTACAAGAAGATACATAGAATTTACAAACGGAGATTCCAAATCATTATCCAACATCTATTTTTACGGTGAGCAAACCATAAAAGCCGATCTTGAAGCATTGCCCAAGGGAACCACTTTGGATTTGAAATTACACCCGGGCGGATACGTTCTTGAGATAAAAACAGACGACAAGGAAATTTTGAATTTTGACTATGCGCAAGAACAATTACAAAAAAGATCCATATTCTTTTTGGTGATGGGCATTCTTTCGTGCACAGGAATCATTCCTTGCGTAATTTATGTGTGGAAAAAGATTTTCAAAGAAGAAGTCTTTTCGCGCGCTGTACAATTTTATAAATGATAGATCAATCATACAAAAAGCCACCCTCTCGGGTGGCTTTCTTGTTGCTTTTTGCGAATATTGCTCGTTCTCGGCGGCAGCAAGCCACCGCCCTACATTCAAACGGAGAGCGCGCGAAATCTCGCACAAAGTGCGAGTATCCTAGCGCAAAGCCCATCTTTTTTGTAGGGGAGGCGTTTCGCCTCCCGCTTTTCGATTTTTTGAAATTTTCGGGAGGGGTAACCCCTCCCCTACAAGTTTTCCTTGACTTTTCTCCAAAATATGCTATAATAAAACTGAAAGGTGGTGTAAATATGAGTTGGAATGATTTTTATAAATATATTGAAGAAGTTTATCATATTGAAAATGAAGATACGGTAATAAAAATCCCGTTTGAAAACATCATAGAAATAACCCCTGTTGAAATCGTTTATAAAAACTGTGATGGCAAGATTGAAAAAATAAATCTCGACGAATGTGCTAAAAACTATGACTTGGCACAAGGTTTCACCCCTGAACAACGCGCGGGAAGCTTGAAATGTATTGGCGGTAGGCATTTTCCCTTTTTTGAGTTTTTTACACCTATACACCATACAAGATTTTACATTCCCCTAAAGAAAACGGCATTCACACATTTTTTGCAAAGAATCGGATGGAACCCATATAGTAAGCAACATTCAGAATTTTATGCTTTTCAAAGAAAGCTGAATGATTTGGGATTTACTTCACTTGATTTGACATAAATGAAATATCCAAGCACACTATCTTGCAAAAAAGCCACCCTCTCGGGTGGCTTTTCTCATTATCTGAATTATTCAGCTTCGCTGAACATATCCTTGCCTACTCCGCAGAGGGGGCATTCGAAATCGTCGGGAAGGTCCTCAAACTTGGTGCCGGGAGCGATGCCGTTATCGGGATCGCCAAGAGCCTCATCATATTCCCATCCACAAGCGTCACATACGTACTTTTTCATTTTGTTTTCCTCCTGTTATTTAAATTTTAATTAAAATCAGATCTCTGCCTTCCACAAGCCGTGCAGGTTGCAATAAGCGTAAACGGCAACGGGGGTTTCATCACACAGAGCAAAGGTTACCTCGGGGGCGCCGGTGGTGCACAGGCATTTTCTTTGTCCGCCGCGGTCGGTTTGCAGATAAACCCACGCAATGTGGTGTTCCTCGCTCATGGGGTGCGTTACAGAGCCAACGACAACACGCACGGTGTTACCTTCAACCGTAACAACGGGGATGTGTTTTTCATGGCTGGCTTCAACAACGCCTGCCTCGAGCTTTTTCATCTTTTGGCCGCAGCATATCATGGGTACGCCGGCATCGTGGATCAAGCCAACGATATTGCCGCAATGTTCGCAAATGTAAAATCTGTTTTCACACATAGTAGTGTCCTCCTGTTATATGATATTATTTTTAGATCTTTTCAAAATCGGCGGGGCCGTGCTTGCAGAGCGGGCAAACGAAATCCTCGGGGAGCTCTTCTCCCTCGTAGACATAGCCGCAAATCTTGCAAACGTAGCCTGTCTTGCCCTCGGTCTCGGGCTTGGGCTTGACGTTTTCCTGATAGTAGGTGTAGGTCATGGTTTCCTTATCCGAAAGAACACGCGCCTCGGTCACCTTGCAGATGAACATTCCGTGAGTGTCCATATCCACGTAGTTTTCAACCTCGAGAGAGATGAACGCGTTGATATAGCGAGGAAGAACGACAAGCTCGTTTTCGGAGCGCAGAGGCTCACAATCGGCAAATTTATCGACTGTTCTGCCGCTGACAAATCCAAAGGACTCAAACACCTTGAAAGGTGCATCGGTTGTGAGGCAGTTGACGTTCATTTTGCCCGTAAGCTTTATGACGTGGTGCGAATAGTTCTTTTTGTTGATGGTCACAGCAACACGCGCGGGCGTATCGGTGAGCTGGGTTACGGTGTTGACGATGAGTCCGTTATCCTTTTTGCCGTCGTTGCAGGTGACAACGTAAAGACCGTAGCCGATGTGGAAGAGCGCCGAAGGATCATTCTTGTTCACCGAATCATCATCCTGCATAGCAAGATACTCGCGGCAGAGCTCATCGGAGAGAGCTTCGAGCTGTGCGGAGCTTTCCTCATTCAGAGCCGAAAGAATTTTGACGGTGTTCTCGGCGTAGGTAAGGTTCTTGCATTTTTCAAGCATACCCTTCATGGTCTTTGTCGCCATGGGCGCCCAGCTGCCGTTCTCGATGAACGCTACCTCACGGTTGCTGAAATTGCGCTCGGTGAGGTGATGGATGAACTCCTTCATGAAGGGGAAGATGTCTGCGTTGTAGGTGGTCGTAGCCAGAACCAGCTTGCTGTAGCGGAAGGCGTCTTCCACAGCCTCGGCCATATCGCAGCGGGCGAGATCATGCAGCACGACCTTCGGGCAGCCCTTTGCCTTCAGCTTGTCGGCGAGCTGTAGCACAGCCTTCTTCGTGTTGCCGTATACGGAGGTGTAAGCCAGCACAATTCCCTCGGATTCCGGCTGGTAGCTGGACCATGTGCTGTAGAGGTTCAGGTAATAGCCAAGATTTTCGGTGAGCACAGGGCCGTGCAGCGGGCAAATGGTCTGAATATCCAGACCGGCCGCCTTCTTCAGCAGTGCCTGCACCTGTGCACCGTACTTGCCGACAATGCCGATGTAGTAGCGGCGTGCCTCGCAGGCCCAATCCTCTTCCACATCCAGCGCGCCGAATTTGCCGAAGCCGTCTGCGGAGAACAGAACCTTATCCACATCGTCGTACGTCACGATGACTTCCGGCCAGTGGACCATGGGCGCGGTAACAAAGGTGAGGGTATGCTTGCCGAGGGAAAGGGTATCGCCCTCGCCGACGACCAGACGGTTTTCAGAGAAATCGGTACCGAAGAACTGCTTCATCATCTGGAACGCCTTGGCAGAAGCCACCAGTGTGGTTTCGGGATAGGCCTTCTTAAAATTATAGATGTTTGCGGAAT
>JAZNZC010000036.1:0-3739 GCA_045594745.1 Eubacteriales bacterium | reverse complement strand
GCCTATATAGATGCGGCAAGAAAACGTCCCGACGAGTTCAAAAAACGCCTCGAAAGTTTTATAAAAAAGACTCGTGAAGGGAAAATAATCGTCGGATACGGTGGTATAGATAAATATTATAAATGACAAATTCCAATTTGTTGGTGAGAATATAGTGTAATTTACATAGGATTTGATATGGAATTTAACGAAAAACTTCAAGAATTAAGAAAACAGAAGGGGCTTACGCAAGAGGAGCTTGCCGAACAGCTTTACGTGTCTCGAACCGCAATCTCAAAATGGGAGTCAGGCAGAGGTTACCCGAATATTGAGTCGTTAAAAGCGATTGCAAAATTCTTTTCGGTGACGGTTGACGAGCTGCTCTCCTCGGGCGAGGTGCTGACGATAGCCGAAGAAAATCAAAAACAGACAGAAAAGTGTTTTCGTGATCTCGCCTTTGGACTGCTCGACCTTTGTATGTTATTGCTCCTTTTTCTGCCGTTATTTGCCACAAGCGATGGCGGCATGATTTATGAAGCATCGCTTCTCGCACTTGGCGTTGTTTCTCTGTATTTGAAAGTCGCATATTTCGCCGTTGTAATTGCAATGTGCATTACGGGTATTCTGACACTTGCTCTGCAAAACTGCTCTGCGGTTCTATGGACGAAAGCCAAAGGCAAAATATCATTGGCACTTGGCGTTATTGCCGTGTTGCTGTTTATCGTAAGCAAACAGCCCTATGCCGCCGCGTTTTCCTTTTCGTTGCTCGTAATCAAGGGAATGATGCTGATAAAACGCGCGTGACACGAAACGTATCACTCCCGTGACGGCTCGTTTCTTGTATATCTCCGTGCCTTCCGTTAAAATGTATTCAGGCGAAAGCCAATACAAAAAGGAAGGTATCGGATAATGGAAAAGAAAAACAAGAAAAGGTTAGTTTTGGGAGCAAGCTTGGTTGTGGCATTTGTGCTGTGGACGATATTAGTTTGCTTCGTTGACGTGCGAGCAATTGGCCCCGAAGGTTCGTCGGTTGGCTTTGCGGCACTAAACGGATTCGTACACGAGCTTACGGGAGTGAATTGCTTTCTCTACACTATAACCGATTGGTTGGGGATTGTTCCAATAGCCGTGGCACTTGTATTTGCCATTCTCGGACTTGTGCAGTTAATCAAGCGCAAAAGTTTGTGGAAGGTAGATCATAGCATTCTCGCACTCGGTGTGTTTTATATCGTTGTAATGGCAGCGTACATATTCTTTGAGGTGGTGGTCATCAATTACAGACCTACACTCATTGATGGCTATCTTGAAGCCTCGTATCCGTCATCAACAACGATGCTCGTTATGTGCGTGATGCCGACGGCAGCGATGCAGCTGAACGTGCGTATCAAAAATACCGTTCTCAAGCGGTGCGCTGTTATCACAATCGTAGCGTTCACCGCATTTATGGTGATAGGCAGACTTGTCTCAGGTGTGCATTGGATCACCGATATTATCGGCGGAGCATTGCTCAGCGCGGGACTTGTGACGATGTACGATGTTTTCGGTAAATGTAAATGATTCTCGAACAGACAGCAACAGCGAGTTGCTTGTCAACATCGGCAGTCCGTGGTATAATATAATCACAAACTTATAAGGTGGTGATTTTATGGAAACAAAAGATATAATCTACGAATTAAGAACGAAAAAAAGACTCTCCCAAGAGGAGCTTGCTGAAAAGATATTTGTGACAAGACAGGCTGTATCTCGGTGGGAAACAGGCGAAACGATACCAAACACCGAAACGCTGAAGCTTCTTTCAAAAGAGTTTGACGTTTCGATCAATACGCTTCTCGGCTCACCGAGAAATCTTGTCTGCCAATGCTGCGGAATGCCTCTTGAGGATAGCAATATCAGCAAAGAACCCGACGGCTTTTTTAACGAGGAATACTGTAAGTGGTGTTATGCTGACGGCAATTTCTGCTATACAAGCATTGAAGAACTGACCGATTTTTTGGTCGGTCATATGTCAAACGAAAACTTTCCCGCCGATCAGGCGAGAGCGTATTTTGATGAGCATCTTCCGAAGCTCAACTATTGGAAACGCTATGCGGAGCTTGGCGGTGATGAAAATTTCAAGAAATTCAAGGAGCAGCTTATCCGCGAATTTAACGATTTACATATCGAAGGAATGCCCGAAGTCAAAACGCTCAATTTCCTTGTAGGCGGTTATATCAATATGGAATACTTGCTCCCGAATGGACAAAAGGTAAAATTCCTTGATGATAACACCACCTACCTTGCAAATCAGCTTGAATGTGAGTTTGGCGGAAACCGTTGCTTCGGAATTGCCGGTAATATGGATTTTCTTCTCGTCTGCACGTATGAGGAAAACGGCGAAAATCCCGAGCTTGTGATTTATAAGAAAAGATAACGCAGAGGGCTGACGAAAACAATCGTCAGCCCTCAAAAATTGAATCGCAGAAAGCAAAGAAAAGGGCTTACGGCTGCATCACCTTAATAAAGCGGAACATCTCATCAGGTCCTTCATCGGGATCATGCTCGTCGTCATCAGCCATCTTGTGGTCATGTGTGAAATACTCGCACCAAAACTGATCGATCTGAAATCCGCACTTGTTTACATAAAAGTGGATATTGCGCTTTTCAAAATAGGGCGTGCAGGTCTCCCAAACTTTCGTTTCGGGGTGCATAGCCTCAACCTCTTGCCACGCGCCGTAGCCGATTCCTTTACTATGTGCCTCGGGTAGCACAAAGAGAATATCTAAATGGTTATGATGCGTTTCCTTGTCAATCGTGAGTATCAAGCCACCAATCTTCTCGCCGTCAAGCATAATTCGGTAGGTTTCGCTTTTTGAATTGTCGATGGACTTCTCAATAGTTGCGCGAGAGATGATCTCACCGTTATTGTCAATATGGTCGTCGCGTTCACCAAACTCCATCATCGCGCCAAATTTAAACGCCCATTGATTGTCAAGAATGAATTGCTCACGGTCGTCTGCCGTAAGCGGAACAAGAGTAACCTTTGTGTTTTTCATAATTACCTCCAAAAATAAAAATGGAGCTCGGGTTTTGCAAATGCAATAACCCAAGCTCACTTGGACACCTAATCCGGCATTACGGTACTACGGTACACAGCCTCCGGTGACAAATTATTCTGTGAGTATTATATCATATAATTACAGACAAGTCAATAAATAAGTATCAATTTGTCGGGATGATAAGAGCGAGGGCTGACGGAAGAACCGTCAGCCCTCAAAATTTGCGTTGGAGAAAACAAAGAAAAGTTTTTTCTGTGTCGCTATCTTTAGCCCATCTTTAGCGAGCCGTGATATAATCCTCTCGTAAAATGGGAAAAGGAGGTTGTCGTATGGCGTTTCAAACGGTGTTCAAGCGGTACGAACTAAAATATATGCTCACGCTCAAACAGAAAGAGAAAATACTTGAAGCGATGTCTCCGTATATGCAGCTTGACAAGTATGGCAGAACGACGATACGGAATATCTACTTTGATACCGACAGCTACAGACTCATCAGGCGTTCCATTGAGAAGCCTGCCTATAAGGAAAAAATACGAATAAGAAGTTATTCCCAAGCAACCGCCGATAGCACGGTATTCGTGGAGCTGAAAAAGAAATACGAGAAGGTGGTCTATAAGCGCAGACTTCCTCTGTGCGAAGCAGATGCTATGTCGTGGGTATGCCGAGAAAATCTGTGTCCCGTGAACACGCAGATATCCCGTGAGATCGATTATTTTATCGACTTT
>JAZNZC010000035.1:0-17852 GCA_045594745.1 Eubacteriales bacterium | reverse complement strand
AAAAATCTATACGATTATTTTATCATCAACCGCACACACCGCGCACGTCGTGTGCCTTGTGAGGTGGATTTTGCATCCGAATATTCCGCTCTTGGACTCTCGCACGAGGAGCGTATGTGCCGCCGCTTTGAAACGCTTATGGCAATGGAGCAGCCGCACATCTTGCCCGACGAAAAAATCGTTTTCACACGTTCCGTTATGAACGGTGGAGATGTTCTTACCCCGGAGGAATGGGAAGCGCTTGAGGGCGAGCGCTTTGTGTGGGGACACAATGCCGGTGCATCCAATATCTCGCTCAACTATGAAACAATGATCAGTCGCGGCTTCGACGCTTACCGCGAGACCGCCACGCCCATTCAAAACCGAATGATGAATGCCGTTACCGACCTTTGTGACCGCTATCGTGCGCTTGCAAAAGAGCAGGGAAGAGCCGATGTTGTAGCTGTTTTCGATCAAATTCCGCGCCGTGGTGCGCGTAATTTCCGTGAGGCATTGCAGTTTTTCCGTGTCCTGCACTTTTCCTTGTGGGTTGAGAACAACTGTCACAACACAATAGGCCGTTTTGATCAATACATCTATCCCTACTACAAAAAAGACCGCGACGCGGGTGTTTATACCCGAGAGGAAGCGTTTGACCTGCTTTGCGACTTTTTCCTTTCCTTTAACAAGGATAGCGATATGTATTATGGCGCGCAACAAGGAGATAACGGTCAGAGTATGGTGCTCGGCGGCATTGACAAAGATGGCAACAACTGCTATAACGAGCTTTCCGAGCTTTGCCTGCGCGCGAGTGGAGAATTAAAACTGATTGACCCTAAAATCAATATGCGTGTCAACAAAGACACGCCCCTCTCGGTATTTGAAGAGGGAAGCAAGCTCACGCGTTTGGGCCTTGGCTTTCCGCAATACTGTAACGATGACGTAGTTATTCCCGGTCTTGTGGAAATGGGGTATGACTACGAGGATGCCGTCAACTACGTTGTGGCGGCGTGTTGGGAGTTTATCATCCCGGGTGTGGGAGACGAGATCCCTAATATTGCCGCACTTAACCTTGCAGACGTTGTCAACCGCGCTATCCGCAAATATGCGCCGCACGTCCAAAACTTTGATGAACTCCTTGCAGGTATGCGTCAAGAAATGATGGCAGCGTGCGATGAGTTGACCGCGCCTATGAAAAACGTTTATCAGTTGCCATCATCCTTTGCCGACCTTTTACGAGACTCTCGCAAGTATCGCAATTTTGGCAGCCACGGCGTAGGAATCGCCACAGCAGCCGACTCGCTCGCGGCTGTCAAAAAGTACGTATTTGAAGAAAAGTCAATTACTGCCGAGGAGCTGATCTCGGCAATGGACGAAAATTTTGCAAACGCTCCCGAGCTCTTGCACCGCCTGCGCTACGAAGCTCCCAAAATGGGATGTGAGGGTGGAGAGATGGCAGCAGAGCTCTCCAAAGACGTTCTTTATGCTTTCTCGGATGCGCTTGCAGGTCGCAAAAATTGCTTTGGCGGCATCTGGCGTGCCGGAACAGGTACGGCGATGATGTATCTGCGCCACGCAAGCGTTACGGGCGCGACAGCCGACGGACGTCTTGCAGGCGAGTCCTTTGGTGCAAACTTTTCTCCCTCGCTCTTTGCTAAAACTGCGGGGCCCATCACCGTGTGCGAGCACTTTTCCTGTGCTGATATGAAGAGAGTCCTCAACGGAGGTCCACTGACATTGGAATTCGCTATGAGCACCTTCCGTGACGAGGAAAGCATCCAAAAGCTTGCAACGCTCATTCGCTATTTCATCCTGCGCGGTGGACATCAGATCCAACTCAACGCAGTCGATCCTGCCAAGCTTCGCGAGGCGCAAAAGGATCCCGACCGCTACCGTCAGCTCATCGTTCGCATCTGGGGGTGGTCTGCCTACTTTGTTGAGCTTGATAAGCCCTATCAGGAGCATGTCATCGCGCGTCAGGAGTACACACTTTGATATGAACGGATTGATTTTTGATATTAAGGAATTTTCCATTCGCGACGGCGAGGGGATCCGCACAACGGTCTTTTTTAAGGGATGCCCTTTGCGTTGCGCGTGGTGTCATAACCCCGAGGGACTTTCTCCCAAGGTCGAGCTTTGGGCAGATCCTACGCGATGCCGCGATTGTGGGCTCTGCCGAAAGGCTTGCGAGCACGAAGATTGCAAGTCCTTTGGACGGTGTCTGCACATCTGTCCGCAAGATCTCGTCCGCAAGGTGGGGAAGACCTACACGCCTGCACAACTCGCTGAGATACTGCGCCGACAGAAGCCGATGTTTGATGCCATGGGCGGCGGTGTTACCCTTTCGGGTGGAGAGCCGCTCCTGCAAGCCGATTTTTGCGCCGAATTGCTCGAAAAACTCGACGGTGACATTCACATAACCATTGAAACGAGCGGATGCGCAAGCGAAACCGATTTTGAGCGCATCATTCGCCTGTGCGACTTTGTCATTATGGACATCAAGCTAATGGACGACGAAGCGCACCGCCGATGGACAGGTGTTTCCAATGCGCAAATCCTTTCCAATGCAAAGCGGTTGATGCAGAGCGGTGTGCCGCATCTGTTCCGCACGCCTCTTATTCCCGACATTACGGATACCAAAGAAAATTTGTGCGCTATCTCACATTTTATCGATGAGGAGCCCATCGAGCTCTTGCCCTACAACGACCTCGCCCCCGCCAAATATGCCGCCGTCGGTCGCACGTTCTCGAACGAAATAGCCCCCGACAAAAAGAATACTCCTGACCTCTCCATTTTCAAAAATGCAACATTGCGAACATAAAGAAAAGGCACTCGCGCGCGAGTGCCTTTTGAGTTTGTTTATTCTGCTTTTGTGAGCTTGGAAAGGTATACGAAGTAGTATCCGGTGTCAGTCTTAATAACTGCCAAGTAAGCAGCATCGCCCTTTTGTTCTGCCACCAACAACACCTCGGTGCCGTCTGCCAGTTTTTTGGGCTCTGTTTCGTTAAGTTCGGGAGTTCCATAGCAGTTTGTAACACCATTTGTAGTAACGGTAACGGGAGTGGGGAGAATGTTGTATTGGTCCGGATATTTGCTTAAGAGGCCTTCCAAGGTAACGGTAGGCTTACCTTCTGGATCTGTGGTCAACGATTTTAGCGCTAATCCACCAACAAAACCGCGGAAAGTCTTCTCGGTTTCACCGACCTTTTCGGTGTATTCAACAATGTACCACAATGTATCCTCTACAGTTCCTTTTGCCAAGACTTTAAGATGGTCAATGGAATTCTCAGAGGATCCAAGTGTAGTAACGTAGTTGCTCGGATCATCTTTTCCGGGGAAAGTCGGCGTGCTACGAATATTGATGGTGTCACCTACCACGACATACATATCCTCGGGAGTTTCGCACTTGGTAAACGCCGGTTTATAAATTTCAAGGAGACTCTCAAGTGTTGTTTCATCTGCAAAGAGAGAGAGGTAATCGAAGCGAATATAGCCTTCTTTCTTTTGAATTCCGTCACCCTCATTTGTGGGCAGAATTTCTACGAGAACAAACGCCCATTCTTTTCCATCCACAACACCTTTTGCTTTGACCGTAACCTTGTGTCCTTTGGCAAGAGGGGTGATTATGTTTTTGGAAGGCTCCTTACTCGGAACAACCGGGGTTGTGCGGAAATTGACCACGTCATCTTTGACATACATTACGGGCTTGTCCGCAACGGCCTCAAACAGTTCTCTGTAAGCGGAGTCATCGTTGGGGTCGGTTACCTCTTGCTCGTCAAGACAGTCACCCTTGATGTAGGCAAAGCCATCTTTGTAAGATATCTTGTACCATGTGCCATTGGAAGCGACAACGGTCACCTCTTCATTGAGGGCATAAGAGCCGATTTCATCGGAGTAAGTGTCATTAACAATGGGGAAGGGACGAACATTGACGGTCTTGGCGTTGGCGTACATGATTTTAGAACCGCTTTCATTGATCGGTTCAAATTTAAGGCCGATATCAATAACGCTTGTTTTAGAGACATATCCTTGCTTGCCGTCATACTCTACATACAACCAAGAGGTGCTTTGCTTTGTGCAATGTACTTCTTGATCTTTCGGGATGGAACCCAAATCGGCACTTTTGCTGTCAGCTTCTTCTAACAGCTTTACATCCTTGTAGGTGTAAACGTATTTGTTAACATCGTTCCACGTGGGAGCGGGAGGATTGATATTCGTATTGGGGTTGGGTGTTGTTTGATTTGTTGGGGGATTTTGGTTCGGCTCTGTTCCGCCTGTTTGATTATTGCCTCTTGCTGTGCAGGAAGCAAGGGCAGTGGCACTCATCAATCCTGCCAAAAGCAGGGCTACAATTCTTTTCTTCATCATTTTTCGTTGTGTCCTTTCTGTTGGTAGTAGTCGTTCTATCGAATGGGAGCCTGTGCTCCGCTAAATATCCAAGTATAAGTATAACATATAATAATATGCTTGTCAATGAATTTTTCTTTATTTTTTCTAAAAATAAAAATATTTTTTGCTTTTTGTCTCTTTTTTCGTCCTCTTGCACCTGTTGGTATAGCGCGGCAAAATATGCACAAAATAATTATCCTGGAGGTGACGTTTTATGAGATGTGACGTAATGGAAACTGCCGCTGAAATTTTCTCGTCGGCGAGTGTTGTGGGTGGAAAAGAATCGGAGGGCCCTTTGGGCGAATTGTTTGATCTGCGTGACCCTTCTGACCGCTTTGGAATGAAAACTTGGGAGAAAGCAGAGAGCGAGATGCAACGTCTTGCTCTGAACACGGCACTTGGCAAAGCAGATGTGCGAGCCGAGGAGATCGGTGCTCTGTTCGCAGGGGATCTGCTTAATCAGTGTGTCAGTTCGGCGTACGGTCTGCAAAGCTTTGACATCCCCTATGTTGGACTTTATGGCGCTTGCTCCACCTGTGCCGAAAGCCTTTTGCTGTCGTCGCTGATGGTCAGTCACGGGATGTGCAGGATCGCCGCGGCGGTGACCTCTTCGCATTATTGCTCTGCCGAACGGCAGTATCGTACTCCTTTGGAGTATGGGGCACAGCGTGCCCCAACTGCCCAATGGACGGTTACGGGTTCGGGCGCCTTTCTTGTGCGCGGCATTGATGAAGAAGAACCCTCAATCGAGGGAAGAGCAGTTGTGAGGAGATGCGTGATCGGTCGTGTGCAGGATAGCGGCGTGGCGGATGCCGCCAATATGGGAGCGGCGATGGCACCTGCGGCTCTTGATACGCTCTGTCGCTTTTTTGAAGAGACCAAAATGGGTCCCGAGGACTACGACCTGATCGTGACGGGTGACCTCGGTTTTGAGGGCGGTGACATTCTGTGCTCCCTGATGAAGGCCGAAGGATATGACATCGATTCCGTCTACAACGATTGCGGACGTATGATCTATGACCGAGAAAGACAAGATGTCCACGGTGGAGGTTCGGGATGCGGATGCTCGGCGGTAGTCCTTTCTGCCGATATTTTGCCAAAAGTGCAAAGGGGAGAGCTTTCCCGCATCTTATTTATGGCAACGGGAGCGATGATGAGTCCCGACAGCCTCAAGCAAGGCGAAAAGGTGCTCGCCGTGGCGCATCTGCTCGAAATAGAACATTTGCAGTAAGGAGGAGAGCGTATGGATATGTTTTTGGCGTATTTGCGCGCTTTTTTGGTGGGAGGGATCTTTTGCGTGATCGCGCAGATCCTCATTGACCGCACAAAGCTTACACCTGCGCGCATTTTGGTCACCTATGTGGTGGCAGGCGTGGTGCTTGGCGCAATAGGAATTTATAAGCCCATCGTTGATTTCGCAGGCGCGGGCGCGACGGTACCTCTCACGGGATTTGGCTATTTGATTGCCAAAGGCGTTAAGGAAGCGGTAGGCGAGCAAGGACTGCTTGGCGCGCTCACAGGGGGACTGCGCGCTTCGGCAGGCGGAATTGCAGCGGCACTGGTTTTTGGATACCTCGCTTGTCTGATTTCCAAAGGAAAACCGAAAAGCTGAAAATCTATGTGTCCCACGTGAAAAAGTTTTGGTCAAGCTTTTTCAAAAGCTTGCGCCGTCAAGGGCGCGAAGCCCTTGTCGCGCCTCGCAAGGCGCGAAATCAAACCTCGGCGTTTCTTTTTTGATAAATTTTTTCTTTGCGCCTCTACTTTGCAAAGAAAAAATTGGATAACAAGTTTATGTGAATATACAACCAACAAAAAACACCCGAGCGCGATTTATGTCGCACTCGGGCTTTTGCTTTTTTGTTTTGCTTATCAATCCAAATTCACCATAGCAGCGTGGCGCGAATAGTTGAAGGAAAGACTTACACCGGGCTCAAAGCCGCCAAAGGGGAGTAGCTTTTCTTCGAGCTCTTCGATGCGGTCGATCTTGCCATTCACATAGGCGAGGATGCGCGCGCGGCAGGCCTCTGTACGACGGATGACACCGCCGATTCGACGATCCTGCACTTCAAAGCCGTGAGGCTTGTTGTCTGTCATCCATTGCTTTTCAAAAGCTTTTACAAAGATGTTCAAACGCTTGACTACCTCGGGGTAGTCTTTTTCTGCCATCTCGCGCAGAGCGTCCTTGTCACCTGCCTCGTAGGCACGACGCGTGCGCAGACCGAGCTCGTATTTGATCTCAAGAACGTCGCAAAGCTTTGCGGCAGAGTCGAAAACGTATCCGTATTTGCGCGTTTTCTTTGCGGTAGCCGAGAGCTTTTTGGAGATCTCACCAAATTTTGCACCCGCGCCAAGCGTTACGCTGTAATCAAGGAAATCATTGAAATAGTCCGAAAGCAGCATATACTTTGCAGGGTTCTTGGGGTAGCTTGTGTATTCGACGATGTGGTTGGGCATATCGATTTCCATAAACTCGTCGTAATCAATGCCGAACATTCTCTTGAACTTCGCCTTGATCAATTCCTCGTCGGTGTTGCCCTTGGCATACTCCGAGAGATAGAAGAGCGAGGGAAGCTGCGAGAAGTGCGAGCACTCACCGCCATTGTCGCCCCACATGGTAAAGAAGACGTTTTTGATCTTCTTCTCGCGGCAGGCATCAAGAGCAGGGAGCATCGATTTGAGCGTGTAGCGGTTGCTGGGGATGAGTCCAATCCAGCTCCACGCACCGCCTGCAAACCACGTGTTTTTGGAGAGCTGTTTGTGGTTGTCAAACATATCGCTGTAACCTTGCTTATTTGTGGTCCAATAGTCCCAAAAAACGGGAATGACTTCAGGGGGGAATGCCTCAACAACCTCTTTGGGCATTTCGCATTTGGGAATGTAGTATTTGCCGTTGTTCCAGGAGCGGAAGAACATATCCGACCAAATCATCACCTCGTAATCATACTTTTTGGCGATCTCACAAACGCGGGCAAGGTGACGCTTGATGATGGTGTTCACGGGCTCGTAGCCGTGAATGTCAAGATGCTTGCCGCGACCGAGATTGAATGCCTCGTCCATACCGATGTGAATGCGCTTGGTGCGGAAGCACTCGGAAAGTGACGCGAACATATGGTCGATAAACTCATAGGATCGCTCGTCATCGGTGAGTAGTACGTCACCAAAATCGATGGGGAACTTGCCCCAACGAACAGCGGCGGTCAGGTGCGCCAATGTTTGAATACAGGGAATGACCTCAATGCCCATCGAGGCACCGAGATCGTCAATTTCTTTGAGTTCCGCCTTGGAATAGCGACCTCTCATATAGCCAAAGTAGGGCTCACCGTCTACCTCGTAGGTGTCCTCGGTGTAAAGGAATACGCAGTTGTATCCCATCTTTTTGAGCAGAGGGAAGAAGCGGCGCAAGCTCTCAAGGCTCATAACCGCGTTGCGCGACATATCGATCATCACGCCAAAGGTGTTGTAGTTTTTCATGTTGTATTCTCCTTTATGTTCGGATTGTGTGGATAAACAATTTAGATTTTTACAGCAGGAGATAGCAAATACTCTTTCACATCCCCAACAAATTGATTTCCGCAGCGCTCGAGCTCGCCCATCACGCGGTTGATGCCGCGCTCGCTCTTGAACCAATTTTCTTTTGTAATGTTCGAGCAATTTACGGGGCAGACCTTGAACTCGACGTCGGGGAATGCCATTTGATAGAGCATCAAGCAACGTCGCGCGTGGAACTCCTTGCAAACGATAAGAGCGGTCTTGATGCGGATACTGTTTTCTTCAACGAGCTTGCGCGAAAGAAAAGCATTGTCGCGCGTGTGGCGTGCCTGATCTTCGGGGATGATCGCATCTCTCGGAACACCGTTTTTTGTCAGCACGTCAATAAAAAATTCACATTCCGACCGATAATTGCCTGTATAAATGTCTGCCTTATCGGCAACGCCGGGCCAGGAGTCCCATCGTGTGCCCATCGCACCCGAGGGGATGACCCATTTGGCGTATCCGCGACGGTAAAGCTCAGCGGCGTATTCGGGCTGTTGAGGGTGCATACCGCCCGGCAAAAAGATGACGTCTGCCGCTTCGGGAAGGTCGCGCACAAATATGTAATTGGAAATGTCGTTGATAATGCGATCGTTCACAGCCGTTCTCCTTTCCATGGGACTCCTTTTTTTGACATTATACCACAAAATGTAAACAAAGTAAATAGAGTGGCAGCATTTTTTGAAAATTATCATAAAACCGGTAGGGGACGGCGCCCTCGACGTCCCGCCTCTAAAGGCAATCGCAAAGCATTGGTAAACAAACGCTAAAAGGTTAGAAAAACGGCAATAAATATTGACAATACGTGTTTCAATATGTTATACTATTTTCACAAAACCCGACAAAATCCCACAGGGGGTACGTATGACACAAAAACAAAAAAAGGAGCGCCTCTCGCAGATCGTCGAAGCGCTCAAAGAGATATATCCCGAGGCGCTTTGTGCGCTGGAATGGGGTGGAGAGCCTTGGAAGTTGCTCATTATGGGCAGACTTTCGGCGCAATGCACCGATGCACGCGTCAATCTCGTTTGTCGCGAGCTTTTTGCAGCTTATCCAACGCCCGAGGCGATTGCCAAGGCGAGCGTTGAAGAGCTCGAAGAATACATCCGCCCGTGCGGGCTTTATCACGTCAAATCGCAAAACACCAAGGATGCTTGCGCTATGCTCGTAAACGAGTACGGCGGCACCGTTCCCGACACGATGGAAGAACTCTTGAAATTCCCGGGCGTTGGTCGAAAAGTAGCCAATCTGCTGCTCGGTGACCTCTACCAAAAGGGTGGCGTGGTTGCCGACACCCACTGTATGCGCATTTGCGGACGCTTTGGAATGTACCGCGAGGGGCTCAAAGACCCCGTCCGGGTCGAGCGCATCCTCACCCCTCTGCTCGAACAAAAGGAGATCTGCGATTTTTGCCACCGCATCGTGCAATTCGGACGTGACACTTGCACCGCCCACAATCCCAAATGTGATGAATGTCCTCTCGCGCATCTTTGCGAGCATGGGAAGAAGGGAAAATGATATGGCAAATATCGTATACAGAAACGACGATCCCATATATATGGCAAAAAAACATTTTTGTCCTGCGTGCAACATTCAACTCAAAAAGGTCAAGATGTCGCAAATTGTGGATGGTCGCTTGCAAGACGGAGAGAAGAACTCCACACTCTTCTCCGATACGCGTGTCGGTAGCAGGGGTGTTGAGTTTAGAAAGCACCAATACATAGGCGAAACCAAATACGTGTGGAAAGAATTTGAATGCGAGCAGTGCGGACGTCATTTTACTGTTACGCAAATGAAAAGCATTGAAGATGCTCCGCAAGAGCGCAAAAAAGAACTGCTTGCTCACTTTGATGCCTCTCCCAAGCAAGAAAACGAACCGATAAGAGAAACAGAAAAAGGAATCCCAAAATCGGTAAAGCTCGCTTTGTGTATATCCATCCCTGTAATTATTGCCATTTTTGTTTTGGTTATTTGCTTGATTCCAAAAGTTGAATTTGCTGATACAAATGGCCCCGATAATTTTACGCTGAACACCATCACACGCGAGGATATTTTGAAATCGCGCAACAGTAGCAGTGCTTTTAAGTCTTCAAAAAAATATTTGGGGAGCGGCACAAAAATTCGGAGCGGAATATATCAAGAGTACGATTATACAAACGTTACTTGCTCATACGGCAAAATCGATGGTGTTTGTGTTTTGCAAGCTACAAAAATCACAGGGAATACGCTCACGCTTAACATCAATAGCGTTGTGGAATCGGGGAATGCCGAAATCGTTATTTTGGTTAACGGAGAATACTATTGTTCGGTCGACGTTAACCAAAACCAATCAATTACATTGCAAGGTGTCGCTGACAAAATTGTTTTAGTAAAGCTTGCAGCCGAGAGCGCAAAAATAAAAGTTGATGTAAGTCGCGCGTATTGACAAAAAACAAACTCCGTCTTTGAAACAAGGGCGGAGTTTTTCACACATATATTTGTTACTCATTTACAATATTTATCTGACACATCTTCATCGCCTCGAGGGCGTTTTTGTGGCTTTGTGGTGTGACGCCTGCGCAGCATTTTGCGTCGACTGTGACGGGGACCTCGAGGAAGTTCGCCTTTGCGAGCATCGCGTTGGAAATGACGCAGATGTCAGTGCAAAGACCGATGAATTCCAAGGATTCTACGTCTTTTTCTTCTTTTAAGAACTCCATCAGAGCGGTCGAGCCAAAGGTGGGTTTGTCGATGGCTTCGGTCTTGCGTAAGGGCTCAAGCGAGGGGTGAATTTGCCAACCGTTCGTTCCCTTGATGCAATGCTCCACAGGTAGGTTGCGACCCTCTTGTGTGGAAAGATAATCAGGTGCGTGCGTGTCTCTTGTAAAGAGAACTTTGCCATCAAATTTTTCGATCTTCTCCTTGACGTAGGGCAGAATTGCCACCGCCTCGGGTGTGCCGAGCGCGCCGTCAATAAAGTCGTTTTGCATATCTACAACAATCAAATATTTCATTTTGCTTCTCCTTCTGCAATATTTTGCTCTGTCGCAGTTGACTTTTTGTGTCCTCTGTGGCGGCGTCTCTTTTTGCCGTTTTTGCTTGACGTTTGCGCGCTTTTGTTCTTTTTGGGCTGATTTTGAACGGTTGTATCACCGCAACACTCGGGGTAGGCGACGGTCAGCATTTCGGCATCCACGTGTGCATCGCGGCAGACCGCGCGCATCAGGTGCATTGTGGCGAGGGCATCGCCATCACTGCGGTGCTGATTTTCGGGTGCTTGTCCGCACCAAGCCGTCACATATCCAGCAAGACCGTGTGCGGCCTTGTGCTTGTTCTGCTTGCGGCAAAGCTTTTCCATATCAAACCAAAAGTAAGGGATCGGAGCGAGTGCGTATCGTTCACACACCCGCCGCAGCGCCGTGACGTCGTTGCTTACCGAAAAGCCAACCGCCATATCCGCATCGGCAAACAGCGCGCGAATTTCCTCGTAGCAATCGGGGAATAGGGGACTTGTCTTGATCGTTTCCATTGGGTAAGCGAGAATATTCTTGGCAACGTACTCATTCCACTCGCAGTCGGGGTTGATACAAATATCGGTAGGACCTGAGAGGATATTAAATTCTTCATCGGTCATCACATAGCCGAAAGAGAACACCGAGCCCGGAATTTTGCCGTTTGCAAATTCCATATCAAAAAACAGTAGCTTCAAAACCTCACCTACTTTCTTATCTGCCTATATTCTACCACAAACAAGCCTAAAATGCAACAGCTTTCTTTCAATCAAAGAAAAATATTAACAATATATAAACTCTTGCCAGAATTATTGACAAAAGGAAGTTTTTGTGGTAATATGTACCTAAAGGTACATTTTGCCTATTTATCTTTATCAAACGGAGGAGATCCCATGAAAAAAACAGCCATCGTTTTGCTGGTCCTCGTGCTTGCTATGCTGATGAGTGCTTGTGCCGGCGCCGGCGTTATCCCGACAACTGAGGAATCCGCCCCTACAAATCTCGAGAAAGGAAACAGTTATAACGCAGATATGGAAAACGCAAACAACGCAACCAGAGCAAGTACCCGCATTTGGCCTTGGGAGAATCCCAATATTAAGCTCCCCGCATTTACCGGAAATGTTACCGCTCCCGGCACGATCAAGTCTCTCAAGATCCTTGCAGTAGGCGATGCCAGCGCAAGAGACGCTTGGTATTTCTTCCCGCAGATCGCCAAAGAAGCAGGCATTGAGATCAAAATTGCCGTTCTTTACAGAAGTGGTGATATTGCAGCGCACAGTGATGCGAACAACACCTATACCCACTACGAGAACACCGGTGACGGTTGGGTAACCGTTAGCACCGATGCCAAGCAAGCAGATGTTCTGAAATCCGAGGCATGGGATTACTTTGTTATCAACCAAAGTATTGCAAAAAGCGCAAAAGAGGATGGTTATACCGCTTTGAATGGCGTGCTCGGAGCTGCTAAAACTGCACTCACTGCAAAAAATCCCAACGCAAAGGTTTTGTTTATGGAAACTTGGGTTTATGAAGTCCATAGCCGTAATAACCTTTACAACGGCTTGCGTGATTTTGGGGATACTTGGAATGAGGATCACGCAGTTATCCAAGCTCGTATGCTTGAAGCTCATCAAAACGTCACCAAATCCAAGGTCGCTACCTGCACAAACCTTTCCAAAGTAGCTACAAATGCAAATAGTGACGGTGTTATTCCTGTTGGCACCGCTGTTCAAAATATGCGCGGATCCTATTGGTCCGACGGTATGACTCGTGAAGGCGAGTTCCTTTCCAACACCGGCAAGGTTCTGGCTGCTGTTACTCTGTTCAAGAGCATCACCGGCTATGACATCAACGGTATGGAGCTCAGCGATTCCGTATTCGATCATGCCCGTCCGCACCTGGGCGTTATTAAGGAATCTGCAAACAACGCATATCTCCATCCTTACGAAGTAACTTCTTCCGTATATGATATGGATTGAGTCTGCATAAGACTTTGAATTCCATCTTTTTGTAAGGAGTACAAATCGCTCAAAAAGCGGTTGACAATGCATTCGATCCTATGAGATCACGCCCGCATACGGCGATACAAAAACAACACAGTATTTACAAATGCGCCACCAATCGGTGGCGCATTTTTAACCACGAGGTAAAGTATATGAAAATTTACGATATTTCGCAAGAGCTTTTTGGTTGCGTGGTCTTTCCGGGAGATCCCGCTCCCGTGCGTGAGAAGCTTTCCTCTATGGAGGAGGGGGCACTCTATAATCTGACTGCCCTTTCGATGTGTGCACACAATGGAACGCACATCGATGCTCCGTATCATTTTATCAAGGATGGCAAGACGGTAGAAGAGTTGCCACTTTCCAAAACGGTCGGCTGGGCGTACGTAACACAAGAGAGCGGACTGCTTTCGGCAGAGGATGCTCGTCGCATTTTGGAAGATGCCGCAACCGCACATCCCGAAGCCGCAAAACGAATTCTCCTGGGCGGCAAGGTAACAGTGACCGAAGAAGCCGCACACGTCTTTGCCGAAGCCGAGATCGGCCTCTTGGGCAACGAGTCGCAAACTGTGGGGCCTGAGGATGCTCCAATGCAGGTACACCTAACACTTCTTGAGCGTGAGGTCGTGCTCCTCGAGGGAATACGTCTTGGGGACGTTCCCACAGGCGTTTATCTGCTTTCTGCCGCACCTGTCTCGCTGGCAGGCAGTGATGGCGCACCTTGTCGAGCGATCCTGCTTTCATTTGAATAAACCAATAAGGAGAATATAAAATATGAAGAAAATACAAAAATCGATCCATCCCGACGATGATCTGCACTATCAAAAAATGGGACTCAAACGAGACCGCGTAGAGCTTTGGGAGGACGGCGCACGCGTTGACGGTTCCAAAGGTACTTACGAGTGGTGGTACTATGATTCTCACTATCCCGATGGTACCATTCTTGTTATCTTTCTGTTTTCTAAAAATCCTATCAGCGTAAACGGCCCGATCAAGCCGATGTCTACGATGGAATTGACACTCCCCGACGGCACAAAGTTCTCCGAGGAGGTTAGCGCAACGCTTGCCGAAAGTCATTATGCCAAGGAGCAATGCGACGTTCGCGTTGGTGATTGTTGGTGCAAAGGTGATCTGAAGCACTACGACGTTGTATTCAAAGGGAAGACGATGTCGGCAACGCTTACGCTTGACGGAACCATTCCTGCGTGGCGTTCGCAAACGGGTAGCATCTTTTTTGGTGACAACGAGGAGCACTATTTTGCATGGCTTCCTGCCATTCCCGAAGGAAAGGCGGTTGCAGATGTTACCTATGATGGCGGCAAAACGCTCCACCTTGAGGGTTCAGGCTACCACGATCACAACTGGGGCAACATCTCTATGCTGAGTCTCATGCACCATTGGTATTGGGGCAGAGCCAAGATCGGGGATTACAAGGTCATATCTTCTTGGATCACAGCAGGCAAGAAATACGGATATAAGGATCACGACGTCTTTATGATCGCTAAAGGTGGGGAGATCTTGGGGGATAACTCCAATCATACCCTCAAATTCAAACCCGAGGATCGTTACGTCGACGAGCAAACGGGCAAGCCTGTTTATAACAAGGTCATTTACGAATACACCACCGAGGCAGGTGAGGAGTATCGCATCATCTATCACCGCCACGGTGACATTAACAAGACCTGCTTTGTAGATGTTCTGCCGAAGCCGCTTGGAACACTTGCTAAACTCGTTGGATTTGACGGTGGATACTTGCGCTTTGAAGGAACAGCGACGATCGAGAAAATCGAGGATGGAAAAATTATCGAATGTGTCAGCGATCCCGCTGTTTGGGAACTGATGTACTTCGGTCACGCTTGCGCCGATGAAAAATACCGTGCTCAAAACAACAGGGCATAACGAATAAAAAATGCACGCCCAACCGCTTTGGCGGTTGGGCGTGCATCATTTTTACTTCTTGTTTTTCTCTTTCGATCTCTTATCGTTGATGATCTGCATATGTTCAGCAGTAACGAGCGTAACGCCGTTTTCCTTTGCCCAAGCAACGCAGCCCTTGAGAACAACAGAGAGGAATACTCTCGGAACACCGAGGATGGTCATAAGAGCCTCATCGGTGAATTTTACAGTGTCGTCTGCGCGGTCAGCCGCGTAGCGAACAGACTCGAGAGATGCCTGGCGCACCTGCAAGAGCTCAGCTCTCATGCGTGTTTTGCGATGGAACCAGAAATTCTTGCTATCTCTGTAACCGTAGTCAACGGGCAGAGCGGGGAAGTCCTTTGCTTTTACACCGTTGATGATGGCATCGCTGTACTTTTTCTTCATTAAGATCTTGTCGATCTTAAGGATGAAGTGCGCACCAAATTTGGATGTAATACCATTAAAATCGTGATAGGGACCCTCATAGCCGTTCAGCTCGCCGGGCATATCCTTGTCCGCACCGTCCAGCTCGCGAACCCATGTACATTCAATGACTTCGATCGCGTCTGTCATAACCATCGGGCGAGCCTCGCCGGTTTCTTCTTCGATCAAGCCCTTTTCCAAACGGAAGTTGCACTTGGGCATCTTTTCGGAGGGCTTGTCACCGGGCCAGGAAAGCTTAACAGCCTCTTTGAAGGTTTTTGGATTGTCGTCAATAAAGTTGATGGCGCATTTGCCGGTGCGCAGAATGTTTTGTGCGGTATTTGAGGAGTTGCGGCAAGAGAGGAGCATTGCATAGTAGTCCTTGCCTGCCACGTAGTAGGGTTGGATCAGGGAGTAAGGGCCGAGGTTGGTGGTGCCATCCTCGCAGAGTGTGCTGATCAGCACGGTGGGCATCGGGAAGAACAGAGAAGTCTGATAAAAGTTATCCACAATGCGCAAATTTTCAAAGCTGCTCATAAAAAAGTCTCCTTTGTGGTTGTTTTTATAACTCTATTATACTCTCTAACAGAAGGAATGTCAAGACTTTAACAAAAATATCATCAATCCTTTTTTAAGCCAATAATGTCGCCCTCGGGGACATCATAGATGAGGGCAGGGCATTGACCGCCGACCTGCACCGTGTAGGATACCGCGCCCGACTTGTCCACCTTAGCGTTATAGATCCATGCAAAGCGCATCTCACCGCGATGATAAAAATTGACAAAATCCTTTACCTTGTATTTCGCCGCCGCGGGATATTTCCTTTTGAAGGGCCACATATTGTTTACCTCTTGCTCTCTCTTTTTATTACTTTTTGTAGTTGTAGATTTTAGAACTGAATAACATTACGATGTGTTCGGGGGCATCGTTGTAAAAAACAACAATGAGTTTATCTCCGACATGCGAAATTTGTGCTGCGGTATCGACGTGCGTTTCTTTGTATTCGGCGGCATTTACAATAAATTTTTTGCCGCTTTCAAATTCAAAAACGTGATTAAAATAAGGGCGATGAATGAGGCTTGAGATAGGATATCTAAAACTAAAGCGTAACAGGAATTGCCAAAAGCTAAATTTGTGATCCTCTATTTTGATTAAGTTTTCCTCAACAACCGAAAAAGAACCTCGGCGTGCTCTGCCCAAGTGAATGGCGCCGCGGATCATATCAATGCCGAAGATAATTGCACATCCCGCAAGGACAACAAGCAGAAAAATGGACAGGAAAGAAGAAGGGGATGTTATCACACAAGCCAAAAGATACATCAATCCGAACACAACGGATACGGGGAGAAGAATCAATGCTGAACCGATGATAGGACGTTTGGCTTCTCGAATCAGCTTTTGCTGAATAGTGTCTCTTGTCAAAATTTCTCTTTCGTCTCTCATAAAGCACCTCGTATGTATTTACGTTTGCCTGCTTGGCATCAAATTCGTCTTTTGAAATTTCCAAACACCTCGTTCACCTTTTCAAAGCTGGCAAAGGTATCGGGGTAGCTTTTAATGATCTTCATCATCTCGCCGATCTGGCGCTTATTGATGATGCAGACCAACATATATTTATCTGTATCGGAATACATTCCATGAACTCGAATTTCGGTAACACCGTGGTGCAACCGAGTCATCAACTCTTCAGATATTTTGTCGGGATGATTGGTAATGATCTCAAATTTATACCCATTTTTAATGCCGCTCAAACCGTGATCTACAATAATGTTTGCAATAAACAGGTTGAGCAGGGTACAAATAACGGGGGTTATTTTCATTCCGTACACAAAGAATGCGATCAGGACTACGCTGGTATCCATAATGAAAGAAACATAAGCGATATTCATTTCGGGCTTCATCTTTTTTATCAGTGCAGATATGCCGTATGTACCGCCGCTGGCACCAAAGCGCTTGAGCATCAAAGAGAAACCGAATCCCGAAATCACGCCCGTTGCAATGCAAGCGAAAACAATGTTAAAATCCTCCTCATTATTTGCCAAGCAGTAAGGCATCCATCCGAGTAGATCGTAAAGGTGGGGAATAAAGGATTGCACGACCATATACAAGCTCAAAATTACGCCGAGCTTTTTGTTAATAAAGATGCTGACCAAAATAAAAAGCGGCAAATTAAAAGCGATCATCAAGATCGACCAACTGACTCTATCTTGCAGCAAGTGGTGCGTGATGGTTGCAAGACCACCCACTCCTCCGGGAGCAAATCCATTACTGTTCTGAAAGAAATGATATGCGCTGCCAACGATGATTCCTGCTGTTATTGCGCACAAAATATCAAAAATCAGATTTTTGATATCGATTTTTTTACTCATTGATGTAGCTCCTATATGATTTTTTTACGGTAACATTATAATATAAATACACCCATTTGTCAATAGAATGATAAAAAATGACGAAAGGAAAGGGGCTGTCATATTTGGCAAGACCGAAAAAGTCAAAAATATGTTGAATTTCTCCGAAATTCTCCCAATAAAATTGACTTTTTCTACCGCCGTCATCAAGGCTCGACGTACCTTTGTACGCCTTTCGCCTCGAAGAACGACGCTTCTTGCCTAAATCTGACTAT
>JAZNZC010000034.1:0-19878 GCA_045594745.1 Eubacteriales bacterium | reverse complement strand
CGCAGAGCCTTACGCATTGCGGTGTCCTTATCTACCGTAATACCTTGGTAGTTAACAACAACGCCTGCCTCGGAATTTTTAATTTGTTCTGCCAGATCAGCAACGAGCTGTTGCTTCTGAACGAGAATGGAATTGCTGGGCATTCTGTTTGACCTCCTGTTAGATTTTTGAAATAAAAAAATCTTCCTTCCGGCAAGCACACTTATAGCCGTGAAGAAAGATTGAACGCACAAATTGGGATTCAATTCATCTCCTCGGCAGGAAAGCGTCAGCTTTTACCGGAACCTGCTGTCTTTGGATAACGCAGGTATTATACCACAAAGAGAATGGTTTGTCAACCCCTTTTTTGAAAAAAGTTGAAATATTTTTTGAATTGATGGAAACGAGTGATTATTGTTGATAGAGGCGGGAGGGGAGACCCCTCCCCTACGACGCCGGAATACGGTTTGTAGGGGAGGCGTTTCGCCTCCTGCTTGTAATTAGTTTATCTTTTTCAGGTAACTCCACTCAATACCGTCGGAAGATGTGAACAAATAACAGGGCTTGCCCGTTTCTTCGTGAACGGCTTGCACATACAAATAATACGTGCCGTCAGTATACTGCAGGTCGTATGCTTGAATACCCCAATCTTTATCGGGGGAAAATTCAAAAAAGTTACTTAAATCAACAGGAATCCAAGTTAAACCGCCGTCTTTTGTAATGTAGGTGCGCTCATGGAAACTATAATCGCTAGCATAATGACGTCCCGCGATGATGCCGATATCCTCTGTTGCGAATTTTGCCAATATCATACACTCTTTCAAATCGGTGTAGGGAGCATTGTCGCAGTTGACAGAAGTCCAAGTTTTTCCGCCGTCCTGCGTTTTGTAAAGCTTGGAGATCTTTTCGTAGCCGGATGCAAAATTAGGGTGTCCGCCTTCCTCGATGACAAAAATATAGCCGTTTTCATCATCTGTAAAGTCACAAAAGATCTCGCTTTCGTTTATCGGTTTCTCCCAAGTGATGGTTTGCTCGGTGATCTCATCGCTCCCCTTGGTAAAAGAGAGGATTTTAATGGATTTTCCAAGACCGTCCGGGTGATAGACAAAAATGCCTTTATCGCCGTATATCGTAGCGGCGTGGGCAAACTCCCAATTTATGTCTGTGTAGGTAAAGGGGAGCACAACGGTTTGATTCCAATCGTCAATTTGCAAAAATACGTTGCCGTCCTCGCGATATTCGTATTTGAACAGCACCTTTGCAGGGTAAACACTGTAAGAAGGGAAATAGCTGCTGTTGCACTCTGCGGAGTAGATGTTGGTACTGTTTTCGGGATGGATTACAAATTTCCAGTTTTCCAAATCGGTAGAAACGAGATAGTATGGATATTTTTGAGCACCAAGCCCCCGTGCGGTTCGCAAAAAGATGATGTATTCTCCGTTTTCGTAGGCGAAATTGTATGCTTCGATGGAACCGAGCTCTATGGACGAACCGACTTTGTGCCAGGTCTTTCCACCGTCGGCAGTGACGTAGGTTTTGGATGACAGATCATCGTTGGCATGATGACTGCCAAATATGCAGCCGACCTGCTCGTCCAGCATTTTTGCACAGATGATCTCTTCTCTCCAATCAATAGAGGGCGATGTTTCAATGGGCTGCTCTACCCATGTCTCTCCGCCGTCTGTCGTTTTGAATAGGTGGCGCAGTTGAATATCATTAGGACCGCCCAAAAGGAACAAATAGCCTGTTTTTTCGTCAATGAAATTGCAATATTTTTGCCCGTAGCTGTAATCCCCTTCGGGGAGATTGAGAGGGCGAATGGTGACATTTCGATGACCTTTCGTGAATTGAATCAAGCTGATGGGCTTATCATCGGGGGTGAAATCTCTGAAAAAGAGCGTGCCCTCTGTCTCACCCAAAACAGCGGAGCAAGAATCCAAGACATCTTCTATGATATACATATCCTCGTGCTTGGGAACGATGAAGAACTGGTTCCACTCGGGAATATAGAGGATGAGGTTGCCATCCTCGTGAATGATATAATGAATACCCTCGCTGTGGGTGCCATTGCAGGGAATGGTGTTGCGAGGCTGCACAAGCTTCCACGACTTGAGGTCGGTAGATTCATACTGTGTTATATATGTAAACGATATCTCACGGTGCACCCTTGTTCTAACGGTCAACAAATATTTTCCGTCTGCGTATTCAATGTTCGTGAACTCGCTATATCCATGATCGTCTGTTTGCGGTATGTTGATGTCGGGGCCTGTCCAGGTTTTTCCGCCGTCGGTGGTGACGTATATTCTACCTTCTCCGTGCCAAAGTTTTTTGATAAAGCCGGTGTCCTCGGTAAACATTTTTGCATCGTCAATGCCCAAATGCATACTAGGTTCGGGGGCATCAATAATAGGTTGGCGCTCCCACGTTTTGCCACCGTCTGTTGTTTTGAGGAAGGTTAAAAATTCGGTATCCCAGTAAAAAACAAAGGTATAACCGATTTGGTCATCTATGAAATTCCAGCGCACGTAATAATCGTTGCCGAGATATTCTTCATAAGGGGAAGGGGAGTTGTCGGTGCGTGTTGCGGTCAGTGTCCATTCTGTAAAGTCG
Organism: Eubacteriales bacterium; assembly: GCA_045594745.1. Lineage (GTDB taxonomy): Bacteria > Bacillota > Clostridia > Oscillospirales > CAG-272 > UMGS1865. The sequence continues at coordinate 17,289 of JAZNZC010000034.1, read as the reverse complement.
GTGGATTTGCAGATAAAGGTGACCTTTTCTTCCTCGTCTCCTTTTCCTTCCAGTTTTTTCTCGGCCTTAAAGCTTGCTACGTATTCGTCGTTAACAACGATGATCCCGTTGAATTTGACGAAATATTCCTCATTCGGATCAACGCAAGAGAATGGTTGCAGCTGCCACGTGCCACCGCCGTCGATGGTGGTATAGACGTCATATTGGTGAGTCAGCTCATCTCTGACATAAACAAAATAGCCACAATCGCGCGTCAGGAGAAAATCCCACGTTTTCAAATACCCGTTTGTTCCGCCAAAGGGTTCTCCCTTGGGACTCCAGGTTTTTCCCATATCGGTGCTTTCGTAAACTTGAATTTGCCAATTGTCATTTGCAGTAGCAGTATTTGCTTCACCCTCTTCGGTGTATAGGATGTAAAATTGGTCGGGGTTGTAAAGATTGTAATCGATATGCGGAGAAGAAAAGGGGCGGGTCTCCCATTCAAATTCGTTGATGTGGCTTTCCAGAATGGTACCGCTTTTGTCGATTTTCATCGTTATGACCTTTATCCATGGATAACTCTTATTCATAAAGTAAGGGTCAAACTCTGCCAAAACGTAGAGATAATCATCAGTGACCAAAACGTCATGCACATAGGTTGCGTTGGTTCCGTCGGTGATTTTGAAGGCTTGATCCCAGTCCTTAACGTAAAAATAGTGGTTGTCAAAGTCGTCGTTATAAACAAACGTATAGACACCAGTGCCGGAGCGTTCTTCCCATTTGTAGATGTCCTCGGGAAGAGTGAAGAGCGAGCAGGTAATGTTTTCTCCAACAACGGGGTGCTCAAAGTTTATTTCATCGTCGCTTGGTGGCTCCGGTGTTGTAGTTTCCTGCGGTGTTGTATTTTCTGTTGTTATCTCCGGTGTCGTATTGTTTATTTCATCCCCACCGGTTTGTGCCGTATCACACGCCGTGAGCGATGCGGTCAAAAGGGCAGAGGCGAGTAGTAGTGTTGCGATTTCTTTTTTCAGCTTCATAGGCAATTTTTCTCCTTTTCTTTGGCGTTTTTATTTCAAAAATTGTAAAATTTCAGGTTGTAAATTTATTATACCAAATCTTATTTTTCTTTGCAACATCTGCGCTTCAATTTTTTTCATCTGTGCTTCAATTTTTCGTATTATTTGTATAGAGAACGGCTGTTGGATATCACAAAAACTACCAATTATCGCAAACAAACAATCAGTATGTCATCCTGAGCGAAGTCGAAGTTTTACCGAGCGAGGAGCGAGGTGAAACCGAGGAGCGAATGCGACGAAGGGATCTCCGAACGAATTTGGGTGGCTTGCTGAAGAAAATGTTACATCGTGTAAAAAGCCACCAAAACTCGTTTAGAGATCCCGCTACGGCTACGCCTTGCGCTTCTGCTCGTTTGCTTCGCCCAACTCGCAGAAGTTCGACTGCGGTCGGCGCTCGCGCCTTCCCTCCGCTCAGGATGACATACGGATTTTTTGTCACTTTCCATAGTTCTCGTATCTATCCAATCTTTATTTTCTATCTTTTTACTATTGACATTTCTTTTTATATATGATATAATCTACTAAAGGCAAAAGCGGATGACTCGGCACCGCGCGGGCAGATTGGCGTGCGGAGGACGGTCGGGGAAGTTTGTTTTGTCAAATTTTATAAGATGTGAAGGAGATGCAGATGATCTTTCGGAACGCAACGGTTTGGACGCAAAATGGATTTGCAAAGCAGGATGCCATTTTTGATGGTGGAGTGCTTTCTTTTTCCAATTCCCAAATTGCCTCTGTTTCTGTCTCCGATATGCCTGTTTTTTCGAGTTGTCTCATATTACCCGGTTTTTGCGACGTGCACGTGCACTTACGCGAGCCGGGTTTTTGTTATAAAGAGACGGTTGCAAGCGGAACGGCATCGGCGGCGCGCGGTGGCTATACGGCAATTTGCTCTATGCCAAACCTGAACCCCGTACCCGATTCAAAGGAGCACCTCGACGTGCAACTCGCGGCAATTCGCAAGGATGCAAACATCGCGGTTTATCCGTATGGCTCTCTCACCGTTAGAGAGGCAGGAGAAGAGATGGCAGACCTTGATGGTATGGCGGCTGACGCCATTGCTTTTTCGGATGACGGCAGGGGAGTACAAAATGAAGAAATGATGCGCGACTTGATGTTGCGCGCTAAAAAGTTAGGTAAAATGGTAGTGGCGCACTGCGAGGACAATTCGCTCCTCTTTGGCGGCTACATTCACGATGGTGTCTATGCAAAAGAGCATGGTCACCGCGGCATTTGCTCCGAGAGCGAGTGGGGACCCATTGCCCGCGACCTAAAACTTGCTAAGGAGACGGGATGTGCCTATCACGTTTGCCACATATCCACCAAAGAGAGCGTTGAACTCATTCGTGCCGCTAAAGCGGAAGGCGTGGACGTCACCTGCGAGACCGCACCGCACTATCTCGTGCTTTGCGACGAGGATTTGCAGGAAGAAGGACGCTTCAAAATGAATCCGCCCCTGCGCTCCGCGGCTGATCGCGATGCTCTGATTGAGGGTATCCTTGATGGAACGATCGATATGATCGCTACCGACCACGCGCCCCACTCTGCCGAAGAGAAGGCAAGAGGACTTGAAAAAAGCGCGTTTGGCATTGTGGGACTTGAAACAGCGTTTCCCATTCTTTATACAGAGTTTGTAAAAACAGGGAAGATGACGCTCGAGCGTCTTGTAGATTTGATGTGCATCAATCCGCGCAAGCGTTTTGGCATTGCGTCGGATGTCGGTTATTCGGTTTGGGATGTAGAAAAAGAATATTCCATCAACCCCGAGGATTTTGCAACGCTTGGCCGCGCAACGCCGTTTGCACAAAGAAAAGTATTTGGAGAAAATTTGTTGACCGTTTATAACGGTTCTGTCGTATATAGCAAGAACAATATGGAGGATTGAGATTATGGCAAAGAGAACTGACCTGAAAAAGATTTTGATCATCGGCTCAGGACCTATCGTTATCGGACAGGCCGCCGAGTTTGACTATGCTGGCACGCAGGCGTGTCTTGCACTCAAGGAGGAGGGCTACGAGGTGATCCTCGTCAACTCCAACCCTGCAACCATTATGACCGACACCACCATTGCCGACAAGGTTTATATGGAGCCTCTGACACTCGAATACGTAGCCAAGATCCTGCGCTACGAGCGTCCTGACGCCATCGTTCCCGGTATTGGCGGTCAAACAGGCCTCAACCTTGCTATGCAGCTCGAAAAGAAGGGCGTTCTGCGCGAATGTAACGTAGAACTCCTTGGAACAAGCAGCGAGAGCATTGCACGCGCCGAGGACCGCGAGCTGTTCAAGCAGCTTTGCCAGTCCATTGGCGAGCCTACCATTCCTTCCGAAATCACCTATTCTCTTGAGGAAGCCAAGGAAGCAGCAAAGCGCATTGGCTACCCCGTAGTTCTGCGCCCTGCATTTACTCTCGGCGGCACGGGTGGCGGTTTTGCTTATGATGAGCAAGAGCTCATTGAGATAGGCACCAACGCATTCAAGCTCTCTCCCGTTCATCAAGTTTTGATCGAGAAGAGCGTTAAGGGATACAAAGAAATCGAATTTGAAGTTATGCGCGACTCCCAAGACAACGCCATCACCATTTGCGGTATGGAGAACGTCGACCCCGTTGGCGTACACACAGGCGACTCGATCGTTGTAGCTCCCATCCTCTCGCTGAATGACCACGATCTGAAGATGCTCAACGACAGCGCGATCAAGATCATTCGTGAACTCAAGATCGAGGGCGGATGTAACGTACAGTTCGCACTTGATCCCGAGTCCAGCCAATATTACCTCATCGAGGTCAACCCGCGCGTGTCGCGTTCTTCGGCACTCGCATCCAAGGCGAGCGGCTATCCTATTGCACGCGTGACCGCAAAGATCGCCGTTGGTATGACGCTTGACGAAATTCCCGTTGCAGGCGGAACGGCAGCCATCGAGCCCAACCTCGACTATATTGTCACCAAATTCCCGCGCTTCCCGTTTGATAAATTTACCACCGCCTCTAATCTCTTGGGCACACAAATGAAGGCTACGGGTGAGGTTATGGGCATTGGTTCCAATCTTGAGGAGAGCTTCCTGAAATCGGTACGCTCGCTCGAGATCGGTGTAAACCACATCTACCACCCCAAGTTTGACCATATGAGCAAGGAAGAGCTCTTTGACTATATTCGTGATTTTCACTCGGATAACATCTTTGCCATTGCGGAGCTGATCTATCACGGTGCAACGATCGACGAGATCCACGAGGTTACGCAGATCACAGCGCTTTTCCTGCAATCCATCAAGAACATTGTGGATATGGAAAACAAGCTGCGTGTAAACGTTTCTGATCTCGCCGCACTGACCGAGGCCAAGAAGATGGGCTTCTCCGATAAGTTCATTGCGAAACTGTGGAATACCGATGAGCTTTCCGTTTACGACCAACGCCAAAAGGCAGGCATCACGCCTGTGTTCCGTATGGTTGATACGATGCACACCGGCAAATATATCGCATATCTCTATTCCTCTTACTCGGGCAAAAACGATTCTCGCTTGACCGAGAAGAAAAAGATCGTCGTGCTTGGTGCAGGCCCTATCCGTATCGGACAAGGTGTTGAGTTTGACTACTCCACCGTACACGCTGTGCAGACCATCAAGCGTGAGGGATATGAAGCGATCATCATCAACAACAATCCAGAAACGGTTTCCACCGACTATACAACCGCCGATAAGCTCTATTTTGAGCCCCTCACTCCCGAGGATGTTATGGCTATCATCAATTTTGAGAAGCCCGAGGGCGTTATCGCGTCTCTTGGCGGTCAGACCGCTATCAACCTTGCACAGCCCCTGATGGATCGCGGTGTTAAGATCATCGGTACCGATTGCGCGGCTATCGACCGCGCCGAGAACCGCGATAGCTTTGAGCGTATTCTTGAAGAATTGAACATTCCTCAACCGCAGGGCAGGGGTGTTACCACCATTGAAGAAGGTGTCAAGACTGCAGAGCGCATCGGATATCCCGTTCTCGTTCGCCCCAGCTTTGTGCTTGGCGGACGCGCAATGCAGATCGTTGCCAACGAGGAACAGCTTCGTCGCTACCTCAAAACCGCTTTCGACGTTGATGCCGATAAGCCCGTTCTCGTAGACCATTATATCGAAGGTAAAGAGGTCGAGGTAGACGCTATTTGTGACGGACGTGACGTCTTTGTGCCCGGTATTATGGAGCTCGTTGAGCGTACGGGTATCCACTCGGGCGACTCTATCAGCGTCTATCCCACGTTCAGTATTTCCGAAAAGGTCAAGGGCATCATTCTGCAATATGCAAAGAAGTTGGGCCTTGGCATTGGCATCATCGGTCTTTATAACATTCAGTTCATTGTTGATAAAAACGATAACGTATTTATCATCGAGGTCAACCCGCGTTCCTCGCGCACCGTTCCGTTCCTTTCTAAGTCTACGGGATATAGCCTTGCGGACATCGCAACCGAGGTCATTCTGGGCAAGAGCCTCAAGGAGCAGGGCATTTTTGACATCTACCCTGCAGAGAAGAAGAGATGGTATGTAAAAGTTCCTGTGTTCTCGTTCAACAAGATCAGAGGTCTTGATGCTTACCTTTCTCCCGAAATGAAGTCCACGGGTGAGGCGATCGGCTATGACGATAAGCTCAACCGCGCATTCTACAAAGCATTGCAGGCATCGGGTATGAAGCTGCAAAACTACGGCACGGTGCTTGCCACTATTGCCGATAAGGATAAGGAAGAAGCATTGCCTCTTATCCGCCGCTTCTATAACCTCGGCTTTAACATTCAGGCAACCGAGGGCACGGCAGCATTCCTCAAAAAGAATGGCATCCGCACCCACGCATTCAAAAAGATCAGCGAGGGCAGCAACGAAATTCCCGAAGCGTTGCGCCAGGGCTATATTCAGTACGTTATCAATACGCGTGACATCAATAGCGTAGAGCAAATGCACGACGGTCAGGAGATCCGTCTGTGTGCTACCGAGAACAATGTCAATCTGTTCACGGCGCTGGATACCATCCGTGTGCTTCTCGACGTTCTTGAGGAGACCACGCAAACCATTTCCACCATTGATGCTTGATGCAAGGAGACAGTATGAAGCAAGGACTTTTTACGATCGTTGAAAATATACAACTAACCGATAGCGTTTGGCAGATGCGCCTTTTGGGCGACACCTCTGCCATCACCGCTCCCGGGCAGTTTGTCAATATCCTTTTGGATGGCAAATTCTTGCGCCGTCCCATCTCGGTTTGTGATTGCGAGGGCGACGAGCTTACACTGGTCTACAAGGTCGTAGGCTTGGGCACCGAGCAGATGAGCTGTATGGAAAGAGGACAAACGCTTGACATCCTCACGGGACTTGGCAACGGCTATGACCTTGGTGACGCCGGCGATGCGCCTCTCCTTTTGGGCGGCGGTGTTGGTGTCCCCCCCCTCTATATGCTTGCTAAAAGGCTGATCGAGGCGGGCAAAAAGGTCAGTGTTGTGCTCGGCTTTAACACGGCAAACGAAATTTTTTACGAAGAAGAATTCAAAGCCCTCGGATGCAAGGTCTACGTCACTACTGTTGACGGCAGTCGCGGCGTCCAAGGCTTTGTGACAAATGCAATGGAAAACATCGAATACACCCACTTCTACACCTGCGGTCCCGAGCCGATGCTGAAGGCCGTTTGGCGCGCAAGCAAGACCGACGGACAGCTCAGTTTTGAAGAGCGTATGGGTTGCGGCTTTGGCGCGTGTATGGGATGCTCCTGCAAAACGCTTACGGGCTACAAGCGCATTTGCAAAGAGGGGCCCGTTATGAGAAAGGAGGAGATACTGTGGCAGAATTGAAAGTAAATCTCTGTGGAATTGAGATGGACAACCCCATCATTCCCGCCAGCGGATGCTTTGGCTACGGCTACGAGTTTGCCGAGCTTTATGACATCAACTGTCTTGGCACCTTCTCCTTCAAAGGAACAACCAAAGATCCCCGCTTTGGCAACCCCACGCCTCGCATTGCCGATTGCACCGCGGGTATGATCAACGCCGTAGGACTGCAAAATCCCGGTGTGGAAAAGGTCATCAGCGAGGAACTCCCCCGACTCAAACAATGCTTCCACAAGCCGGTTATGGCAAACGTCAGTGGCTTTTCGGTGGAAGATTACGCATACACCTGTGAAAAGCTCGATAAGGAAGAGCAAGTCGGCTGGCTTGAGGTCAACGTCAGTTGCCCCAACGTCCATGGCGGCGGTATGAGCTTCGGTACGAGCCCCGAGGCGGCGGCAGAGGTCGTGCGTGCCGTTAAGGCGGTCACAACAAAGCCGGTCATCATCAAGCTTTCTCCCAACGTTACCAACATCGTTTCCATCGCAAAGGCTTGCGAGGAAGCAGGTGCTGACGGCATCAGCCTGATCAACACGCTCCTCGGTATGCGTATTGATCTGAACAAGAAAAAGCCCGTCATTGCCAACAAAATGGGAGGCTTTTCGGGCCCTGCCATTTTCCCCGTAGCGGTGAGAATGGTTTATCAGGTCGCACACGCGGTAAATATTCCTGTCGTTGGTATGGGCGGTGTCAGCACTGCCGAGGATGTCATCGAAATGATGATGGCAGGTGCTACCGCTGTTGAGGTGGGGGCGGCGAATCTTGTCAATCCGTTTGCTTCTCGCGATATCGTCGAGGACCTGCCCTGCGTAATGGAAAAATACAAAATTGAAAAATTAGCCGACATCATCGGTATTGCATAAAAAAGAGAAGAGAACAGGAGATAGATTATGGGAAAAGACGTTATCATTGCGTGCGATTTTGACAGCGCCGCTAAAACATTTGCATTTCTCGATCAATTCACGGGCAAAAAGCCCTTTGTAAAGATCGGTATGGAGCTTTACTACGCCGAGGGTCCCGCCATCGTTCGCGAGATCAAAGCAAGAGGACACAAGATCTTCCTTGATCTCAAGCTGCACGATATTCCGAACACAGTTAAAAAGGCGATGGCTGTGCTTTCTCATCTTGATGTTGATATGACCAACCTGCACGCAGCAGGCACAGGTCGCATGATGGAAGCCGCGATCGAGGGCTTGACGCGCCCCGACGGCACACGCCCCATGCTTATCGCAGTTACGCAACTCACTTCGACCGACCAAGAGACAATGGAAAAAGATTTGCTCATCAAAGAGCCCATCGCTGATGTCGTAATGCATTATGCGTCTGTTGCAAAGAATGCAGGGCTTGACGGTGTTGTTTGCTCTCCTCTCGAGGCGGGCAAGGTACACGAGCGCTGTGGCGAAGGCTTTGTAACGGTCACCCCCGGCGTTCGTTTTGCCGACGGTGACGTTGGCGACCAAAAGCGCGTGATGACTCCCGCAGAAGCAAAGAGGATCGGCTCTGACTACATTGTAGTCGGCAGACCCATCACCGCTGCCGCGGATCCCGTAGCAGCTTACGAGCGTTGTGTTGCTGAATTTGTTGATTGAGAGGGAAGAGAATTATGGAAAATTACAAAAGAGAATTTATACAGTTTTTAGAGAGCGCGGGAGTTTTGAAGTTCGGTGATTTTACCGCAAAGAGCGGCCGCAAAATTCCGTATTTCATCAATGCGGGTATGATCAAGACCGGTAGTGACATCGCTACTCTTGGTGAGTTCTATGCAAAGGCATATTTTGAAAAGCTTGGCAAAAAGCCCGCAGTTCTTTACGGACCTGCTTACAAGGGCATTTCGCTTTCTGTTTCTGCCGCTGTTGCGCTTTCCAAGAATGGCCTCAACGTTCCGTTCTTCTTCAACCGCAAAGAGGTCAAGGACCACGGTGAAGGCGGCGTATTCGTAGGCTATGTTCCAACCGCCGGCGAAGAGATCGTTATCATCGAGGACGTTATCACCGCAGGTACGGCTATCCGCGAGAGCATGGAGATCCTTTCTCACCTCGAGGGTGCCAAGGTTGCCGCAACCTTTATTATGGTCGACCGCAAGGAAAAGGGACAGACCGACAAGGGCGCTATGCAGGAGATCGAGGAACAATTTGGCTTCCCTGTATATTCCATCGTTGACGTATACGACATCATCGAATACCTCGAAGAGGACGAAAAGAATGCCGAAAATGTCACACGTATCAAAAATTACCTTGCCGTAAACGGAGCAAAGGCATAAACGTACTACAAAACGGAGAAAAATTATGAGAAATCTGATTGACATTCGCGACCTCAGCACCGTTGAAATCGACGAGCTGATTGAAGTAGCAAACGATATCATTGCCAACCCCCAAAAGTACGCCGAGGTCTGCCGCGGCAAAAAGCTGGCAACCCTCTTTTTTGAGCCTTCCACGCGTACACGCCTGAGTTTTGAGGCGGCTATGTATGAGCTTGGCGGAAACGTGCTCTCGGTTGCAGGCGGCAACTCCTCGTCGGCGGCAAAGGGAGAAAGCGTTGCGGATACGGCAAAGACCGTTTCTTGCTATGCAGACATCATCGCTATGCGTCACCCCAAAGAGGGAGCACCCCTTGTAGCATCGATGAACGCATCCATTCCCGTTATCAATGCAGGCGATGGCGGACACAACCACCCCACGCAAACGCTTGCCGACCTGCTCACCATCTCGCGCGAGAAAGGAAAACTCTCTGATCTTACCGTCGGTTTTTGCGGCGACCTCAAATTCGGTCGCACCGTTCACTCGCTTATCGCGGCGCTTTCTCGCTATACGGGTATCAAAATCGTGCTGATTTCCCCAAATGAACTTCGCGTGCCCGACTATATTAAGACCGATGTAATGGAAAAGAACGGCATTCCTTACGAGGAAACGACCGATCTGCTTGCGGCTATGCCCGAATTGGACATCCTTTATATGACGCGTGTTCAGCGCGAGCGTTTCTTTAACGAGGAAGATTACCTGCGCCTCAAGGACAGCTACATCCTCACCCCCGATAAGCTGACGGGAGCGAAGAAGGATCTTTCCATTCTGCATCCCCTGCCGCGTGTCAATGAGATCGCTGTCGCCATCGATGATGACCCCCGTGCCTGCTATTTCAAGCAGGTGTTCAACGGCAAGATCATGCGCATGGCACTCATTATGAAGCTTTTGGAGGTGACGGTATGAACATTGATTCCATCAAAAACGGCATTGTGATCGACCACATTACGGCAGGTAAGGGCATGGAGCTTTATCGTTTGCTTTCGTTGGGCGATCTGGATTGCACCGTGGCACTCATCAAAAACGTGGGTAGCCGCAAAATGGGCAAAAAAGATATCATCAAGGTAGATGCCGCCATCGACCTGAATATGGATATCCTCGGCTACGTTGATCCTAACGTAACGGTCAATATCATCCGCGGCGGTAAAAACGTTGAAAAAAGACGCATCGGACTCCCCGAGCGTCTGACCGATGTTATCAAATGCAAAAATCCGCGTTGCATCACCACAACAGAGCAGGAGCTCTCGCACGTGTTCGTGCTCACCGATGCCGACGCGCGCGTTTACCGTTGCCTTTACTGTGAAGCAAAAGCCGACGGAAATGAGTAAATTTTGACACAAAACGATCTGTTTTTTGGTCAAAAATACAGTTGACAAACCCATCATTATGTGATATAATCTATACTTAATAAATATAGAGCAAGGAGAAACGATATGGCAACCTTTATCAACGAGCCTTCGCATACCTTTAATGAATATCTGCTCATCCCCGGGTATTCCTCGGCAGAGTGTGTTCCGGCAAACGTCAGCCTCAAAACCCCTTTGGTCAAGTTCCGCAAGGGAGAAACACCTGCCATTATGATGAACATTCCTATGGTTTCGGCTATTATGCAGGCTGTTTCGGGTGACAAACTTGCAGTGGCATTGGCTACCGAGGGCGGTGTTTCCTTTATCTATGGCTCGCAGTCTATCGCCGATGAGGCCGCAATGGTCAAGCGCGCAAAGGACTACAAAGCGGGCTTTGTAAAGAGTGATTCCAATCTTGCCCCCACGGCAACAATGGCAGATTGTATTGCGCTCAAGGAAAAAACCGGACACTCCACCATTGCTATCACCGAGGACGGTACTCCCGAGGGCAAGCTGCTTGGCATCGTTACAGGCCGCGACTACCGTCCCAGCCGTATGGACCCAGCCACCTGCGTCAGCGACTTTATGACACCTTTCTCCAAACTCATCTGTGCCAAATTGGGTACTACACTCAAAGAGGCGAACGATATCATTTGGGAGCACAAGCTCAACTCTCTTCCCATCATCAACGAAGAGGGAAGACTCTGCTATATGGTATTCCGCAAGGACTACGACTCCCACAAGCAAAACCCCAACGAGCTGCTTGATAAGAGCAAGAGATATGTCGTTGGTGCGGGTATCAACACCCGTGACTATGCCGAGCGTGTTCCTGCGCTGATCGAGGCTGGCGTTGACGTGCTTTGCATCGACTCTTCCGAAGGATTTTCGGAGTGGCAGAAGAGAACCATTGCATGGATTCGCGAAAAGTACGGTGAGAGCGTAAAGGTCGGTGCAGGCAACGTAGTCGACGCCGCAGGCTTCCGCTTTCTCGCCGAGTGCGGTGCTGGCTTCATCAAGGTCGGCATCGGCGGCGGTTCTATCTGCATCACGCGTGAGACCAAGGGTATCGGCCGTGGACAAGCAACTGCACTCATCGACGTTTGTGCCGAGAGAGACAGATATTTTGAGGAAACAGGAATTTATATTCCCGTATGCTCCGACGGCGGTATCGTTCACGACCACCACATCACGCTTTCCTTGGCAATGGGTGCAGACTTCGTTATGCTTGGCAGATACTTTGCACGCTTTGACGAAAGCCCCTCAAACAAGGTCAGCATCGGCGGCACATATTACAAGGAATATTGGGGTGAGGGTTCGGCGCGCGCTCGTAACTGGCAAAGATACGACCTTGGCGGCGATAAGAAGCTTTCCTTTGAAGAAGGCGTCGATTCCTATGTTCCTTACGCGGGTAGCCTGAAGGATAACGTTGCCATCTCTTTGGCAAAGGTCAAGTCCACCATGTGCAACTGCGGTGCACTTACCATTCCCGAGCTGCAAGAAAAGGCAGTTCTCACGCTCGTTTCCGCTACCAGCATCGTAGAGGGCGGCGCACACGACGTTATTCAGAAGAACAAAGAGATCAAAACAAATTGATAGTAAACAAAAGCCGACGGTTTTTCCGTCGGCTTTTATCTGTAAATTTATTGACCCTCGCGTACGGCGTAAATCGCTTTAATAGCTTCGATCAGCTCGTTGTAGGTGTCTTCGTCCTCTGCCAAGAGGGGCTTATAGGTTTCTTCAACAAATGCGAGCAGTTCCTCTTGCGGCATCGTGTCAATCATCGTGTATACACCAATGATGGCAACGAGGAAGAGCAAGAGCATAACAATGGATACAATACCTAAAATCAAACCCGCAATGGCTTTTCCATCCATTTTTCCGTCATTGTTCTTCTTGGAAACGAAGGCAAACACGATAGCGAGGATGGCAGAAGCGCCGAGCACGATCACCCCAAGCGTATCTGCAAAGCAGCAGCAACAGGACAGGATGGCTATAATACCAAACACCAAGGATGCGATGGCATAGCCGTTTTTGTTTTTCTTTTCTTTTTTCTTTTCTTCAGAAGCAAAAACTGTTGAGAATATCGTGAAATCAAAATCGTTATTCATAGGGGCCTCCTGTCAATTTTTTACTATTATACCACGAATGAGATGCTGTTGTCAATCGCTTTTGAAAAAAAGGCGAAAAATTTGCCTTTTACACTTTTCAAACGCTGTATTTTATGTTACAATATAAGGGATAAGAGGGAGGTGAGAGAATGAAGACCAAATTGCGACATCCCATATTTTTAGCCCTGCACGGTGCGGCCATCCTTGGGGCGCTCCTTTTGCCGCTTTATATGAAGGTAGCATCATGGTTGAGTGGCATCTTTGGCGGATGTCTAATGCACCGTTTCTTCATTTATTGCCCGCTCTGCGGCGGAACACGAGCCGTAGCGGCACTCATACGCCTTGATCCGGTTGCGGCGTGGAACTACAATGCTTTGGTTGTCATACTCGCTGTTATAGCACTCGGGCTTGACGTGTGGGCGTGGGTGCGGTATTTTCAAAAGAAAGAACCGCTTATTATTCTCCCCAAATGGAGTTGGATCGCGTTTTGTACGGTTCTGGTTGCTTATTTTATTTTGCGCAACGCTTTGATGATCTTTTTTGGTATCGACCCCACAGGGGATCTCGTTTATTTTTGGGATGCGATACGCGCACTTCGGGGCTGACCGACAAGCAGGTATGCTGAGCGGTCGGCTCTTTTTCTTTCTTTTTATATTCTTCCCACCAAAAAGCACAAAAAGTGAAAAAAGTGTGCAAAAATCGCACGACAAAAATCAACGCAGCACGCCTCATTACGGGGCGTTTTTTCTTTTTTTATGCCAAAAGGAGTGCTTCTTTTCTCTCTCTTGCGTTTTTGCGTCTTTTCCTGTCACAAAAAATGCAAAACCGACCAACTGTTTGCGACATTTTCCACGCGCAAAAAGGAGTAAAATAATGAAGAATACAAAATCAAGGAAGGTAACAGCGTGAAAGTTTTGCGATTAAAAAGCCAAAATGCACCTCTTTCACGCGCAAAATTCCCTAAAATGGAACGAACCCATTTTTGTCGCAAACGACACGGGAATTTCATCATCATTTTGTACTTCCGCACAGCGACAGAATGGAGGATAATTATGCAGGAAGAAAAAATGGACGCATACGGTATGCGAAAAATCAGAGAGAAAAAAGAGATAGAGGGGAATGTATGGCTCTCCCGTTTGCAAAGGCTTCTTTGTGAGATCCTTTGGGGATGTGCGGGTTGGATATTCGGACAAGCAGGGCTGGTGTTTGATACATATCCCTTAGGACTTGCACTTCTTTGCGCATCCTCAGGGCATACTCCCGCGGTACTTGTGGGTCTGATCGTTACCGCTGTGGTCAATATGGAAAATCCCGCTCTTTACGTTTGTGCTTATCTTGCGGCGGCGATTTTGCGCATCATTGCGGCGGCGGTATTCGATGCCCCCGATGCGCGCTTTGAAATGCCAAAAGCTTTGCAAAAGCGCCTGCAAGAGCGCATCATGGAAGAAGCTCCAATGACCGATGCAGAACAAGAGAAAAACGCAAGAAAAACCGCACGTGTAGCCTTTTGGGAACGCATTTTTGGAGAGAGCATCCTTTTGCGAATGTCAGCCGCGGCACTCTGCGCGCTCGTCATTGCGCTCCACCGTGTCATATCGGGGGGATTTCGCTTTTACGATTGGTTTGCCGCGCTCTTTGTTATTATTATGGCCACCGCAGCCACAGCCGTTTTTGCGCTCTCACTCGAGCGCAGATGCGGAAGCAGATGGCTTGTTGGCGTATCTGAGGCGGCGCTGCTGTTCACACTTGTTTACGCCTCTCGAACGGTCACGCTTCTAACGTTTCCGCTCGCTCCTATGGCGGCACTCTTTTTTACGCTCTACATCTGCGCCAACAGAAGTGCAGTTGAGGGTATTCTTGCCGCAGGCATCGCAGGACTTGCATGGGAGCCAATACACGCTCCCGCTCTTTTGCTCGCGGCACTCGTGGCGCTATTCCTCAAGCAGACAAAAAAAGAAAGTCCAACCGCTACGCTTTTGCCCGTGCTCGCAATGCTTGTGTGGTCGGCATACGTAGGGGGATTTCTCATTCTTTTGCCGCTCATTCCCGCCGCACTTTTGGCGGCGACTGCATTCGTGCTTGTGCAAAAGACAGCTATCTTCACCGCTCCTACCACCGAAACAACAAGTGGGGAAGAGGATGCCATCAAAAGCCAGCAGCAAGTGGAAAGCATCCGCTACCGCGACTCCAACGAGCGTTTTCGCGGCATTTCCGATGCGTTTTCTTCGCTTTCCGAGGTCTTTTATAACCTATCAGACCGCTTTCGCCGCCCGGGAACACTCGATCTGCGTCTTTTGTGTGACCGCTCCTTCGATGCCTTTTGCAACGATTGCCCCAACAAGAACATCTGTTGGGGGCTCGAATACACGGCGACACTTGGGGCAGTCAACGACCTCATCGCACAGCTCCACACGCGCGGTCGTGTTTCGGACGAGCACGTGGACGAACAGTTAAGCAACAGATGTACGCGCATTGATGGCATTCTCGAGCGTATCAACGCCGATTGCGCACGCCTGACAGGCGAGATGCTACGCAACAATCGCACCGAAATTTTCGCAATGGATTACGAGTCGGCGGCAGATATCATCAACGATGCGCTCGAGGCTGATAGCGGTGAGTACGCCGTGGATGCCGAGCTTGGCAAAAAGATTGCCGAATATCTAAAGGATGCCGACGTGCGTGCCGAAAGCGTGACTGTTTTTGGCAACCGTATGCGTAAAATTCTCATTCGCGGAGCAGAGGTCGACGAGGCAAAGGTCACGTTTGAAACGATGCGGAGCGATCTTGGCGAGATGTGTGGCTCGGAGCTTGGATTTCCTGCCTTTGAGGTAGAGGGGAACGTGAGCACGATGACGCTTTCCGCCAAGCGCAAGATCGCGGTTATCAGTGCGCAGAACAACGTATCTGCCGACGGTGGCGTGAGCGGTGACAGCGTCAATCTTTTCTCAAATAAAAAAGATTATTTCTACGCGCTCATCAGCGATGGAATGGGTTCGGGGAAAGAGGCAGCGCTCACCTCGGGGCTGTGCTCGGTGTTCCTTGAAAAAATGCTCCGTGCGGGCAATCGCGCGGCAACGTCCTTGCGGATGCTCAATAATATGATCGCCTCGCGTGCGCAAGATAGCACCAAGGAATGCTCATCAACGGTCGATCTGTTGGAGCTTGACTTGATGACAGGCGAGGGCGCATTCCTCAAGAGCGGAGCCGCCCCAAGCTTTGTGGTACGCGGCAAGGTAGTGCGCCGCCTGCAAGCAGGGACGGTTCCCATTGGAATACTGAATACGCTTGACGTGCAAAAGACCGATTTCCCCCTGCGTGCGGGGGATACGGTGGTGATGGTGAGCGATGGTATCCTTCAAGGTGACGATGAGGGCGAATGGCTGACGTCCTACCTTACGGGAGCCGCCACACAAACACCCGAGGAGATCGTCTATCAAATTTGTCGCAGATGTGCAGAGAGCGAGACGCGAGATGATTGCTCGGTGGTCGCCTTACGCATCCTTGATGCCGACGAAGCCGAGGAAGAAGCCAATAGGGAAGAATAAACCCCAAAAAGGGGAGAAGCAAACCGCTTCTCCCCACATTGTAAAAAAACTTTTCAAAGGGCTTGACTTTCCCACAAAAATCTGCTATAATATATGCGTTCAAAATAAACATCGGGATGTAGCGCAGTTGGTAGCGCGAAGCCTTGCAAGCAAGGCGGTTTGGGATCAGATGCTGCAGGTAGTGAATAACACGCCGGGGGCGTGTTAGAGCCGCGAGGTGACCGAGCCGCGGCGAGACCGAGTCCTGTCAGGACGACCATAAAAAAGAATATCGAGGTGTGGCGCAATTGGTAGCGCGCTAGCTTTGGGAGCATGCAGTCGGGTTTCGCTTCTTGATTTTTCAAATGCTCGAAACCCCTTGAAAACACTGACTTTTTCGGCTGTTTGCCTTTTCAAAAAAACACCGACAAAATGTTTTGACCACAGATTTGACCACTTACGGAAAATGACCTAAAAATCGAATATTTTTCACACATCGGGGTGTGGCGCAGTTGGTAGTGAGCTAGCAACAAACAGTTCATAACTGTTTTTGCGACGCGATCAGCCCAAAGCAACGAGCCGGCGAAGCGAGTGTACCGAGCGACAATCGGCGACTATGCGACGGCGCGTTCAGCCCGCGAGGGCGCGCGGAAAACTAGTGCTCATTTCATTTGCAACCAAATTTCAAAACTTAATATTTCGGGGTGTGGCGCAGTTGGTAGCGCGCGACGTTTGGGACGTCGATGCCGCAGGTTCGAACCCTGTCACTCCGACCAAAATTTGTGCTTTATGCACTAAAAAATCAGTCCTTTTCGCAAGATTAGGACTGATTTTTTGTTTATTATCTCCAACCTGCTCACCCATCAAAAGACCACATTTTTTTGCAAAACGCTTTGCTTCGGCACAAGACACCGTTTTTGAGCATTTTTGGACTCATTTTCTTAGTGTTTTTTCAAAATCCCTTTTCTTTGCTTACTGCGACTCAAATTTTGAGGGCTGACAGATTGATTTCTGCCAGCCCTCTCTCTATATCATCATCCCGACAAATTGGATTTTGCTTACTTGCTTTTAAGAATCCACTTTTTTGTAAAGGAAAGTAAAGCTTCTGACATTG
>JAZNZC010000033.1:0-26196 GCA_045594745.1 Eubacteriales bacterium | reverse complement strand
CAGGCGGCGGTGAGCGCGGATTGCTCAAGAGCACGGCAGGCATCGGCGCGCTCCTTTGTGACGGTATTGGAGACACCATCCGTGTCTCGCTCACCGATGATCCCGTCCACGAGATCGGCGCGGCACGCAAGATCCTGCAAGCCGTTGGTATTGAGGGGCAGAGCGGTTTGGATATCGTCAGTTGCCCCACCTGCGCACGCACAGAGATCGACCTGATTCCGCTTGTCAAACGCTTCGAGGCGGCAGTCGCCGCCGAAGGGCTTGATAGCGTCCCCGTTAAGGTAGCGCTTATGGGTTGCGCTGTCAACGGACCCGGCGAAGCGCGCGAGGCAGATGTAGGAATTGCGGGTGGCAAGGGCGAGGCAGTGCTCTTCCGCCACGGCGAGATTGTAGAAAAAATTCCCGAGAGGGATATTGTAGAAAGACTTTTGCGCGAGGTACGCGCTCTGAAGGAACATAAAACGTTATGAGTAAAAATCTGCTTGAAATTTTTAACCGATATACTCCCGATCATGCGTCTGCCGAAGTCTTGCTTTCGGCAGACGCGAGCGGCATTTTCTTGCGTGCCGATAAGGAACAGCGTATCATCGAGGTAACCGCGCCGTTTCCCCGTGTCATTCCACGCACTGAGCTTTATCGCATTGAGGAAGAGATCCGCGTAGCATACGATTTGAACAGTGTCCGCATCTGTCCCGTTTACGGTGCGGCCCTTTTTGACGTCTCACAGATTCCTGATCTTTTAATGGAGACCAACCGCCGCGGCATTGTTGCCAAGGGCTTTTTCGACCATTGCGAGTATCGTCTGTCGGGTAACGTGTTGGATATCGACATTCCGTTTACCAACGCAGGTATCAACCTCATCGAGAGCGCAGAAACGCCAAGACTTATGGAAAAGCTCGTAAAAGAGACCTATGGCGTGACTCTGCAGGTCAGACTCCACACCCTGAAAGGCTTTGATCCGAGCGACTATCAGGATGCCCTGCAAGATCGCATACAGCAGATGAGCCGCGACGCCGCACGCGCTGAGGTGCAGTATCAAAAGGAAGCGCTCCGCGCGCCCGAAATTTCCGCCAACGCGGATGAAGAAGAAAAGGAAATGCTCCCACGCGCCGCATCCATCTACGGCGAGGTGGCATATCCCGAATACGGCGAGGGTACTTGCCGCATTGGCGCATCGGTCTTTGATATCAGCGAGCCCGAATACGTTTACGGCGAACCCTTTGAGATTCGTCCGTTGCCCATCGGTGCCATTGAAAAGCCCCAAAAGAACATCACCATCATTGGCGAGGTTTTTGATCTCGTTCGTGAAGAGAGCCGTGGCGGCGACCGATATGACGTCAGCTTTGCGATTTTCGACGGCAACGCATCCATCGAGCATCGTTCCTATTCGCTTGATATTGATGAAGCCACCGAGCTTTGCGAAATGCTCCACAACGGAGACGCCGTTGCAATGCGCGGATACGCCAAGCACGTGACAAGAAAGGGCAAAACCGATCCCGATTTTACCTTTTATTACACAGACATCGCTAAAATTTCCAAAATCAAGCGCAAGGATACCGCCGAGAAGAAGCGCGTAGAATTGCACTTGCATACAACCATGTCCACAATGGACGCGCTTATTGCTCCCGATGCCGCCGTTAAAACGGCGCTTAAGTGGGGTATGCCTGCCGTCGCCATTACCGACCACGGCAACGTACAAGCCTTTCCCGATGCGATGCTGACAGTGGAAAAGGCCGCAAAGGGAACCGATTTTAAGGTCATCTACGGTATGGAAGCCTACTTCGTCAACAACACCGCAGGTGCCATTGCAGGCAAATATGATCCCAATCTGCACGCCGAATGTGTCGTTTTCGATATTGAAACAACAGGTCTTTCGGTGCAAAACTGCAAGATCACAGAGATCGGCGCTGTCAAGATCAAAAACGGCGAGGTTTTGGGAAGATTCAATACCTTTGTCGATCCCGAAGTGCCGATCCCTGCGGACATTGTTGAACTGACGGGCATCACCGACGAAATGGTCAAGGGTGCGCCCAAATATCCCGAGGCACTAAAAGCCTTTTTCGACTTTATTGGCAACGATTCCGCAAAAGAGACACAGCCGCTTCTGATTGCGCACAACGCAAACTTTGATATCGGCTTTATCCGTCACTTTGCAAAAGAGGCAGGCTTGCCCTTTGAAAATCCCTATCTTGATACTCTCGCGCTTTCGCGTTACATCAATCCCGACCTGAACAAGCATACCCTCGACGCTATTGCAAATGCGTATGACCTTGGGGATTTCAACCATCACCGCGCTTGCGACGACGCCGAAATGCTGGCACACATCTTTTTCCGTATGATCGACATTATGGAAAAATCCGATCTGCGAGACTGGCGTATGCTGCAACAGGAAATGGCAGAAAAGACCGATCCTCTCAAGCTCAAGCCCTACCACCAAATCATCCTTGTCAAAAACAAGGCGGGCTTGAAAAACCTTTATAAGCTCATTTCTATGAGCTATCTCGACTATTACCGACGCTTCCCGCGTATTCCCAAAACGGTACTCGAGCGTCACCGTGAAGGACTTATCATCGGTTCTGCCTGCGAGGCAGGCGAGCTTTTCCGCGCCATTCTTGAGAACAGACCAGAGAGCGAGATTGAAGAGATCGTCAACTTCTACGATTATCTTGAAATCCAACCCATCTGCAACAACCGCTTCCTCATTGCCGAGGGAACCGTTGCCGATGACGAAGGGCTCCGCAACCTCAACCGCCGCATCGTCGAGCTAGGCGAGAGATACGGCAAGCCCGTTTGCGCTACTTGTGATGCGCACTTCCTCAACGAAGAGGACGAGCTCTACCGCAAAATTTTGCTCGCAGGAATGAAGTTCAAGGACTTTGACCGCGACGTTGGTATCTATCTGCGTACCACCGACGAAATGCTTGCAGAATTTGCCTATCTCGGAGAAGAGAAAGCATACGAGGTTGTTGTTACTAACACCAACCTCATTGCCGATATGATCGAGCCCGTGCGCCCCATTCCCGAGGGCAACTATACGCCCGAAATGGAAGGCGCAGAGCAAGAGCTGCAGGATATGTGCTGGGAGAGAGCCAAGAGAATGTACGGCGATCCGCTCCCCGAGCTTGTTTCCAAGCGTCTTGCGCGTGAGCTGGATTCCATTGTTAAGAACGGATTTTCAGTTCTGTATCTCATTGCACAAAGACTTGTAAAATACAGTGAGGATCAAGGCTATCTTGTCGGTTCGCGTGGCTCGGTCGGTTCATCCTTTGCCGCAACCATGGCGGGTATTTCCGAGGTAAACCCATTGCCACCGCACTATTATTGTCCCAATCCCGAATGTAAGCACAACGAGTTCTTCACCGATGGCTCGGTTGGCTCGGGCTTTGACCTGCCCGATAAAAATTGCCCCAAATGCGGAACAAAGTATATGGCAGACGGACATGACATTATGTTCGAGACCTTCCTCGGCTTCTATGGCGACAAATCCCCCGATATTGACCTCAACTTCTCGGGCGACGTGCAGGGCAGAGTCCACAAATACACAGAGGAGCTCTTCGGTGAGGGTCACGTGTTCCGTGCGGGAACGCTCGGTACACTTGCCGATAAGACTGCTTACGGCTACGTTGCAAAGTTCGTAGAGGAAAAGGGCATCAGCTTGCCGCGCGCCGAAATGAACCGTCTTGTGGCAAACTGCGTAGGTGTAAAGCGCACCACGGGACAACACCCCGGCGGCATTATTGTCGTTCCCTCGCAGTATGACGTTTACGATTTCACCCCCGTTCAGCACCCGGCAGACGACCCCAACTCCGACATTATCACAACGCACTTTGCGTTCTCTTACTTGCACGATACCATCCTCAAGCTCGACGAGCTTGGGCACGATATTCCCACCAAGTATAAGTATCTTGAACGTTTCACCGATACGTCTGTTCTCGACGTTCCGATGAATGACCGCTCAGCCTACGAGCTCTTTGAGTCTACCAAGCCGCTTGGCATCCGTCCCGAGGATATTGAGGGCTGTACCATCGGTACTTATGGTCTGCCCGAACTGGGAACGCCTTTCATCCAACAGGTTCTTCTCGATGCAAAGCCGCGCAACTTTGCCGATCTTTTGCAGATCTCGGGTCTGACGCACGGCACAAACGTTTGGCTTGGCAACGCGCAAGACCTCATCAAAGAGGGAACCTGCGATATTTCCCGCGTTATCGGTACGCGTGACGGTATTATGCTCGATATGATCCGCTACGGACTTGAAAACGCAACCGCGTTCAAGATCATGGAAGCGGTTCGTAAGGGCAAAGGACTCACTCCCGAATGGGAAGCCGATATGCGCGCGCACAACGTTCCCGAGTGGTATATTACATCTTGTAAAAAGATCAAATATCTTTTCCCCAAGGCGCACGCGGCAGCATACGTTATGTCGGCGATTCGTCTCGCGTGGTATAAGGTGCATCAGCCGGTAGCGTTCTATTGCACTATGTTCACAGTAGCCCCCAACGGCTTTGATGCCCAGGTGGCAGGCGGCGGCAGACAGAGCGTGGTTGCGCTGCTGCGCGATATTCAAAAACGCGGCAAGGAAGCCTCGCAAAAAGAGCAGAGTAGCGTTCCCGTATGGCAGCTGACGCTGGAAGCCATGGCACGCGGCATCAAGTTCCTGCCCGTCGATTTGGAAAAATCGCACGCATTCATCTTCCAACCCGAAAACGGCGCGATCCGTATGCCGTTCTCGTCCCTGCCGGGACTTGGTGAGAATGCGGCGCAAAACATCATCAAAGCCCGCGAGGAAGAACCCTTCTTCTCGGTGGAAGATCTGCAGATCCGCGCCAAGATCTCCAAATCTGTCATCGAAATGCTCCGCGCAAACGGTGTCCTTGATAACATCAATGAGACCGACCAAATGACGATGACGTTTTGAGGAACAGATATGATAAATGGAGGTAATATGAAAAGAATATACTTGTTTGGAAGAATCGTTAGAATATTTTCTCTCATATCACTTGCGTTTTTGATTTACGCCTTTGTTGATATGTATATTCAAAGCGATTTTGATTTTACAAGTTTGTTATTGTTGATTCTAATTGTTGGCTTTGCCATTTTGTGCCTAATGTGGATGTATTCCATTGGGATATTCATTGATAAGAAAAATGACATATTAAAAATCGTCACAGGATTTTCAAACAACAAAGAGATTGTTTTCAGCAATGTAAGTTCTATCGATTTGGAGCTTAACGGTAATATTGGTATGAACTTCATTATCAATTATAAGCATAATTGTAGTGAAAAAGTAGAATATAAATTCTATCGAATCTCCTTCTTGGAAAGAACTCAATATAAAAGAATAAAAAAGCAATTACTTGAGATAAATTATTCTTGAGATTTGAAGAAAAAGACCCCGAGCAAAGTGTTTTTTCACTCCGCTCGGGGAAGTTTTTTGTAGATATGTAGTTGCTTTGTATCGAAAGGCTCCCTTGTGTAAAGGGAGCTGTCGAGCGAATGCGAGACTGAGGGATTGTACTTGTAGTAGCATATAATAAAACAATCCCTCCGTCACCCGTCGCATAGCGACGTTTGCCACCTCCCTTTACACAAGGGAGGCTTTGACGGAATTCACTATTTTAATGGTGGTTTTTCTAATGATATTTTATTCTTTTTACGCTATCGCTCCAAGCGTACCCACTGCATCCTCGGCGCAAACGACGGCGCCGTGCTCGGCAAGGTAGAGGCGGAGCTGTGCGGCGTTTTCTAGGTGCCCATATTCTACAATAAAGTAGAGCTCCTCGGGCGTGGCAAAAGGAGACGAGGCAAACGTATTGATAAAAAGATAGTATCTCCCCGCGTCGTCTCGCCATGCACTGCTGGCGCTTATGTAATCCATGGGTAACAGCCGACGGCAAACCGAGAGCAGGTCGTTCATTCCTTCAAAGCGATAGGCGAACGAGCGGCAAAAGCTTCCGCGTGTGCGCGTCGAGGGTTGCATACCTTGTGCGGGGGTCAGGGCACAGGTGGCTCTCTCTCGGTCGTTTGAAAGATTGCTGATGAACATCTCACATCCCCCCTCGCGCGAGGGGAAATATTGAACCGAGATGCGATGGTCATCAGCCTCAAATCCGCTTTGCCGCCTTACTTCGTCAAGAAGCAGTCGGAACGAGCGGTGCATTTTCTCACTGTCGTCATAAAAGTTGTCGGTAGAGAGCTCAAATTGGCGCATATCCGTAGGAGTCAACATAATCTTTAGTTTGCCTTCACTGATGCGGATCAGTTCCACGCAAAATCACTCCTTTCTTGGGAAACCTTTTTTCGTTACTATCATTATAATCCCAAAAGCGCAAAAAGGGAACCCCTAAAAATATGGTAATTTGTTGACAGACGGCAACGGATGTGATAAAATATATAAAAAGGAAGGAAAGGGGAGTGTGATATGATCCCGATTGTTGATGTCAAAACGATGCAAGAGAGTGACCGCGCCACTATCGAAAGCGGAACGTCTGCACGCGAATTGATGCTGCGCGCCGCAAAAGGAATATTTGAAAGCTATGCCTGGGGCGGAAAGACACTTATCGTTTGCGGCGTGGGAAACAACGCGGGCGATGGCTACGCACTCGCCATGCTTTTGCACAAAGCGAACCTTTCTTGCGACTTACTTCTGTTGACTGACCGCTTCTCCGAGGACGGACAATACTATTTTGAGATTTGCAAGCAAAAGGGTATTTTACACACACTTTGGAGCGGTTCTTTCGATTTTTCTCCCTACACGCAGATCGTCGATTGCATCTTTGGCATTGGTTTTCGCGGTACTCTTGATGCGGATGCCGCCGCACTCATCGAAACCATCAACAAAAGCGGCAGACCCGTCATCAGCGCCGACATCAACAGCGGTCTTGGCGGCGATAATGGTCTTGGAACGCCTTGCATCGAATCGGACTTGACCGTTGCCATTCAGCGCTTCAAACCCGGTCACTTTTTGGCGCGTGCCAAGGATGTGATCAAGGAATATACGACGGTTGATATTGGTATTAAAACACCCGAAGAAAAAACTTTCCTTTTGGAAGATAGTGATGTTGCAAAGATTTTTGCACCGCGCAAAAACCACTCCCACAAAGGTAACTATGGATATGTTGCTATTATTGGTGGTTCGGTTGAGTATTCAGGTGCCGCCAAGCTTGCCAATATGAGCGCGGCAGCTCTGCGCTCTGGATGCGGTGTTGTCACGCTTGCCGTCTCCGATTCCATCACGCACGCCGTCGCACCGTATCTACTTGAGAGCACACTTTTACCCATTCCCTCGGATGAGAGCGGCAAAATGATCTTTGTTCCCGAAATGCTTGATAACATTCTCTCTCGTTACGCATCGGTTGCCGTCGGTATGGGATGGGGAAGCTCGGAGTCCTATCAAGAGATCCTTTCGTATCTTCTCAGAAACGCACATCAGACTCTCATCATCGATGCGGATGGACTGAATACACTTTCCAAAATGGATCTGACCTTGCTGGTGGATACAAAAGCGCCCGTTATCCTCACACCGCACCTCATGGAGTTCTCGCGTCTTTCAGGACTTTCGATTGCAGAGATCGAGAATGACCCCATTGCCCACGCAAAGGCGTTCGCAAAGCAATATGGCGTAATTCTTCTTCTCAAAGGATGTTGCACCATCGTCACCGATGGAGATGGAGTCTATCTCTCAAACCGCGGCTCTGCCGGAATGGCAACTGCAGGCAGCGGTGATGTTCTTGCAGGCATCTTGGCAGGCCTTTGTGGCTATCTCGCACCCACCGCACTCACCGTTGCATCAGGCGCATATCTTGCAGGAATGGCAGGGGAATTGGCAGAGCAAAAGGGAAATGCCATTTCAATGGTTGCGTCAGATACCGTAGGAGAGATCAGAAATGCACTCTCGATTTTGACGAATTTCCACAAATAACTAAAAAAATAAGATAAAAATCAAAAAAACTATTGCAATTTCAAAAGAATTATGCTATAATATGAAAAGTGATTATTGTCCCATACAAAAATGGGCTTGAAATGTTTTTTGGAGGTATAAAATTATGGAAATCGCTTTGGGTATTGCACTGATCGTGTTGTCCGTAGCATTGACGATTATGGTTCTTTTCCAATCTTCTAAGGATAGCCGTCTCTCCGGTACCATCGCCGGTGGAGCAGAAACCTTCTTTGGCAAAACCAAGGGCTCGTCTATCGATAAGCTGCTCTCTAAGCTGACGATCGTTGTTTCCGCTTTGGTAGTTGTTCTTACCGTAGCATTGGTTATTATTACCAACAACTAATAAAAACAAAAAAAGCCGCATCGCGGCTTTTTTGTTTTTGTAAAATGAAAACCACCCGCTTAGCCGGTGGTTATGACTATCACTTGAAAAGAAAAGAGGCTGTCTCAAATTCGCATTTGAGACAGCCTCTTTTAGGGGATAGTCAGATTTAGGCAAGAAGCGTCGTTCTTCGAGGCGAAAGGCGTACAAAGGTACGTCGAGCCTCGATGAAGGCGGTAGAAAAAGTCAATTTTATTGGGAGAATTTCGAAGAAATTCAACATATTACTTTCCCATTTGCTGATTTTCATTTGAAATGAGTTTTCTTGTTCCTTTTTTTTGACTTTTTCGGTCTTGCCAAATGTGACAGGCCCTTTTGCTGTTTTTATTATGCCTCAAGCTCAATAGAAGCAGAAACGATAAACTTCTTAACCGATTCAATGATCTTTTCGCACTGGGGCTTGTTGTCGTAGGATTCGCCGATGAACGCGGGGGCAGAGCCGATGTTCTTGAGAACGTAACGGAAGTTGCCGAACTTGTCGCGGTCAACAAAGAAGTTGCCAACATAAGCAGCGCGTTTGAAGGATTCGATACCCTTGCGGCAAGCAGCCTCGGTTGCGTAGCAACGGCTGGAGTAGAGGATCTGACCGTTGTTGGCAAGCAGATAGAAAGCATATTGATCGCTCTCTTTGCTGATCTCGAACTTACCCATCTTAGGAGTATTTGCCTCGATCTTTTCAACTGCCTTCCAGTCGATCTCATCAGGGGTTCTCTTAGAAACCTTTGCAGCTTCAAAAGCGGCAAGCGCTTCCTTGGTGGGCGTGTAGCGAATGATGCGCGCGTTGTTCGCAAAGTTCTTTACCGACTCGGCACACTTCTGGCACTGGTCCTTGGTGGTGTAGTTTTCGCCGTAATATTTGCGAGCGAGAACAAAGCGGTAACGATCGTATTTGTCGGCGCGAACAACAAATTCGCCTTCTTCAACCGTCTTTTTGAAGGTTTCAATGCCCTTAAGTGCACCAACCAATGTGGTGAAGCTGGGGCTATCGAAGAGAATTTGACCGTTGTTTGCAATGAGGTAGAAGTGATAGCCGTCGACCTCAAGCTCAAACTCGTATTTACCAACAGCCTTAGCGCCGTTTTTAGCGATTTGTGCATCCGCCTCGGCGATTGCTTGATCGAAAGCCAGCTTAACATCTTCCTCGGTCTTCATAAAGAAGGGGCGGGGAACGATGGTAACGCCCTCGGGAACCTTGGACATAGGAACCGTCTTTTTAGCGGCGGTAGCAGGCTTTGCAGCAGGTGCTTTTGCAGGAGCGGCTTTTGCAGGAGCGGCTTTTGCAGCAGGTGCTTTTGCGGCAGCAGGCTTTGCGGCAACCTTGGTAGCAGCGGGAGCAGCCTTAGCGGCAGAAGGCTTTGCGGTGGGCTTGGTCTCAGCGGCCTTGGCAGCAGGAACCTTTACGTTATGTATGGACGGTCCTTTCTTTTCGGCGGCAGGAGCCTTAGCCGTTTCTTTTTTTACTTCTTCAGTTTTTTTCTTGTTAAACAATCCCATAATAGACCTCCATAGTAATTAAAATTATTCTATGTTAATTGTATCACAGATTTTTTGAGTTGTCAATAAATTTTGTCTTTTTTTCTCAAAAAGTTTTTCAAAATATCTTGCAACAGAACGTTTTTTATGGTACAATTTTAGTACAGAAATCAATGAGAAGGGAGCAAGATCCGTGGATAGACCAATCGGCTCAAAAACACCACAAAAAAAGCGAATCGACGGCGAAGTATTGATTGCAATCTTTTTGCTCTCACTCACCGTTTTTTTGATCTTTACCGTTAGCGTATTGACTTTTCGATCCTGCAATAGCAACCAAACGCCGCATTCGGATAATGGAGATGTTACAACACCGCCTCCCCAAATCACTCCGCCACCGCAAAATCAAAATACGCCCATTTTTTCGGGTGGAAGCGTTATTCCGCACGCCGCCGAGGATGCAAATACGCAAACTGTCTCGGATGAAATCGATGCCTACTACGCGGTTCTGATTGATTTGCAAACAGGGAAGATCGTAGCGCAAAAGAACGCGGATCTTGTTTTCTCGCCTGCATCAATGACAAAGGTCATGACACTGATCGTTGCCTGCGAAAATTTGACGGCAGATGATCTTGACCGTCAGTTGGCTCTTACACACGATGTTGTTGAATACGTCACAACCGGCGATTATTTTGGAACCGATTGCTCCTTGCCGCGAGAATCGGGAGGTATCACCTGCATAGGCGACACATACACCATTAAAGATCTCCTCTATGGCATCGGTGTTTCTTCCGCCGCAGATTGCACCTATATGATCGTCAAAGAGATCGCAGGCAGTGAGGAAGCCTTTGTTAGAATGATGAACGAAAAAGCCCGCGAGCTGGGACTTACCGATACCGAGTTCGATAATGCCGTTGGCTTTGACAGTACTACAAACGTCACGACCGCACGCGATATGGCACAAATTATGGCGTATGCGATGCAGTGCGAATTGATAGCGGATATTCTCAAACCGAGAACGACTAACTATACCATCACAGCGCATTGGGAAAAAGACGGTGCACCGGCAACTTATAACGTCAGCCTCAAGCCCTCGTATAAGAGCCGCATCGATAAATATCCCTCGTTTTCACTTACAGGCGTCAATCCGGAAGCCTGCAAAACGGGATACACAAATCAATCCTTTATTGTAATGTCTGCCGTCTCCAAAACAACAAAAACGCGCTACATATTGGTGCTTGGCGACCGCGATAGCGGTGCACAGGAGAGCATAACAGTCAAATTCAAAAATACAATGGTCGATATGGAAACCATGTTCAATACCTTTGTCCCGTAAAACGCAAAGCCCCCGCGCCGCTTGGCGCGGGGCAATTTTGTTTTTTCGGCATATACTGCATATACATAAATATGTAAGGAGGCAACCAATTATGCTGATACAAAAGCCCTACAACCGCGAGAGAGCCGTGGAGTATGCCAAAACGTGGGCACTCTCAAGAAACCCACTCTTTTATGACTTTACAGGAATTGGCGGCAATTGCACCAATTTTGTTTCCCAAAGCCTATTGGCAGGGAGCTGTACGATGAATTACACACCCGAGTTTGGTTGGTATTACATCTCACCGAATGACCGCGCCCCGGCGTGGAGCAGTGTAGAGTTCTTTTATGATTTTCTCACGCAGAAGTTTTCCGAAGAAAACGGAGGAGTCGGCCCGTTTGCAACAGAGGTCCCCAGAGAGCGGGCAGAGCTTGGAGACGTGGTACAATATGCAAACGCCGATGGAGATTGGTATCATACCGTCATCATTACAGGCAGAGACGGCGACGAGATACTTGTCAGCGCACAGTCTAACGATGCTCTTGACCGCCCGATATCGACCTACAACTTTGCAACGGCGCGCTTTTTGCACATTGAAGGCGTAAATATCTCCCTCGATGACGATGCCTGCTATTCCATCCTATTAAATGGTGGAGTTGAAGGGGAAAATTAGGTCTTTGAATAAAAAAAGTATTGTGCATAATAAACAATTTTAAGGTCGGAAGTTGTGCAACTGTACGAAAGTTCAAAAAGCCATTGACAATGATTTGAAAGTGTGGTATATTTGAACTGATCTTTTTAGTTACACTAAAAAGGAAAAAATCTAACTTTTAAGGAGAAAAACAAATGAAATTCACTTCGAAAATTTCTCTCATCATTGCCATTGCTCTCTTAATTAGCGTTGGCGGCGTTTATGCACAATGGATTTATGTTAATTACGTATTCAATCCTGCTAATGAATATAGCGAAAACGTAGAAGTTGGTCTTGAGGTTTCTCAAATCAATACCATTACCACTTCCCAAACCGGTACCATCAATGTATCCAACGGCTTTTCCGGACTTATGATTGATCAGCTCGATAATAGCAATTTGAATAACCTTAACTATAAGGGTAAACTCGTTTGGGGTGGTCAGGCAGCGCTTGTTTCTTTCGTTCCCTCCAATGTTCAAAGTTCCGGTGGCGGCGATGCTGCTCCTAGTGATATTGATATCCGTGTAACTATCAAAATCAACGGTACCAATGAATGTACCGAAGGCCACACCATTCTTCTCCTTGATGACGCTGAACTTGCAGCAGAAGAAAAATTCGAAACTGTCGACCATAACACACATACGGCAACCATTATCCTCAAAAACGTAGATGATAATGGAGTTTCTTTCGACTTGTCTAAGTATATTAAGTTGAATGAGGAATTTGAACTTCCTACGATTGAGAAATACAATGCTACCAAGGGGATTATTGATTCTCTTTCCATTACCTTGACTATGGAAGATATGACAACTCCTCCTCAAAGTCTTGTTCCCTAAATACCTAAAAGTAATTTCACATATAGTTAAGCTTTATAGTTGTGTATAAAATTGAGCATCCCACTCTGGAGTGGGATGCTCTTGCACAGTTTATGACCCGTTTTATAAAGGAGTATATATGAATTTCTCACCGATGGAACTTTATATATTTGGCCTTTGCTTCGTTGTATTTGCGGCACTCACCATTCTTTTAACCACGCTCATTGTGGTTTTGGCGCGCCAACACTTGCGCTTGGTGTCATTGGGTGCAGAGGATGAAAAAATTCGCGAAGAATATGATAATCGCCATAACCAAAGCAAATTTCTCAATGCACTTGGCTTTATCATCAATTTAACCGTTTGTATTTTGCTTGTCATTGCATTCGGCTTTTCGGTGGCGGTTAAGGTCTATGAACGCCAAAATCGTAACGACACTAAATTAGGATCGCTTCACGTTGTGCGTTCTGATTCCATGGCAAAGGCATATGAAAAAAATGAATATCTCTTCAAAAACGGCCTTGACAGTGCTGAGAACAACTTCCGTTTGTTTGATATCATCTACACCAATCCCGTTCCCCCTGAAGAAGATATTGAGCTTTATGATGTTATTGTTTATCAGCTTGATGAAATGCTGATTGTACACCGCATTGTTAAAATTGAAAAACCAAACGAAAAGCATCCCGACGAAACCTACTACTATTTTTGTGGTGACAACAATATTTACGTTGACCCTAAGCCCGTTACCTACGACCAAATGCGTGGTATTTGGAACGGACAAAAAATAGAGCAGGTGGGTAGCTTTATCCTCTTTATGCAATCCCCCGCAGGCTATCTGTGTATTATACTTATGCTTTTTGCGGTGTTTGTGGCGCCCATTGCGATTAAGAAAATAGAGGATGCACGAAGAGAGCGATATCGTATTCTTACAGGTGTTGACGTCGCTATGGAAGCAAAAGTACTTCGTCAAGCACGTGGTGAAAAGAAGATGGACACCTACTACAATCGCCCAGACTCTCCGTATTCTGCCCCCAGACAACGCCAACATGAGCAACACCGTAATCCCATTTCTACAAATCCGACATATCCTAACAAAACGCAGGTCAACATTTCCACAAGACCTTCCAACGTTGGAAATAGGAAATAAGATAAAATCAAAATATCAAAATAGCGCGATATCCAAACAAAGGATGTCGCGCTATTTTTTTATTCATAATCCTGCACAAGCTTCTGCATCTCTGCCCAAGAGTTCGCCCAAACGCCGGTCGAGAGCCGTTCACGCTCTTTGGTGGGCAAAAGGGGAACACGCGTTTCTAAGTCTTTCACAAGGTATCCCTCGGCATCGTAAATGCCAAGTCTGTCATTGTTCAATCGTAAGCAATATCGTGTGGTATCTTCTTTTTTATCATCCTCATTTGGGGCGAGTACCGGAATATCTTCGTTATCCATGTCTTTCATAGCCTGCACACACCCGTCAAGCTCATTTACAAGAGCTTCTGCACGTCCTTGCCACAGAGAAGTCTCCTCAACGGCGTTCCGCATCACCACAAGGCAAGTAATAGAAAGTGTAAGACAAATAATGAGCAAAAAGCCGCACAGTACTGCAAAAATTTTTGTTATGTCCATATCCTGTCTCCTGTCCCTTTTTTTTGTAATCTCGGTAATCATAGCATATCCAATTTTGCGATTGATATACACCGCCGTGTGAAATACTAACAAAAAAATTAAGGAGAGAAAAATGCAAAAAAGAACAAGACGAATTAAATTCGTAATGCGACGTTTGCTATGGGTCATAGTCGCGGTCGTTTTGTGGGTATCGTTGTTGATAGGAATTTGCGTAGCATTTTTTCTGACGCTGACCTTTTCTACCTCTGCCGATGAACTGATGCCAACGCTTGGTGCTCAGGCGCGCTCCCCGCAATTCTATATCTATAACTTTTCCGACCGCACCAACCGCACAGGCGAGCGTGAGAGTGTCACATCCGACGTTTGGGCAGGGAGACAAACGGCGTATGTTCCATACGAAGAAATTCCGCAGGCGATGATCGATGCCGTCATTTCCATTGAGGACAAACGCTTTTTCGAGCACCGCGGCGCAGATTGGAAACGCACCCTCGCGGCGGTTGCAAACTACCTTTTGCACGGTGAGAAGCATTTTGGCGGTTCGACCATTACGCAACAGCTTGTTAAGAATCTCACGGGAGAGAATGCACCCACTTGGCGCCGAAAGGTACAAGAGATTTTATGGGCGCGTGACCTTGAACGCAAGCTTGACAAAACACAAATTCTCGAGCTTTACCTCAACGTAGTGCATTTCTCCGATCAATGCGACGGCATCGCGGCGGCAGCCGAACACTATTTTTCCAAGACGGTTGATGGATTGACAGTAGAGGAATGTGCAGCGATCGTGGCAATCACCAACAACCCGAGCTATTACAATCCTATCCGCCATCCCGAAAACAATCGCACACGCCGCGACTTGATACTTTCACAAATGCAAGCACAAGGGTATTTGAATGAAGAAGAGGCTTTGATAGCTCTTTCTACTGAGACGATTCTCAACGTCAGAGCACCAAGCGGCACAGGCTCGAATTCTTGGTACGCAGATATGGTTGCAGAGGACGTTATTGCCGATCTTGTCGAAAAGTACGGTATGAGCCGCGCTGCAGCATCGCACCTCTTTCATACAGGCGGACTCCATATCGATATGGCAATGGATCGGGAGATTCAAAAGATAGCAGAGGAGCACTACCGCACCGCTGTTCGTATGCCGAAAAACGGAAAAGGCGAGTCGGCACAATCGGCTGTCATTATCATAGACAGCAAAACAGGGGATATCCTTGGTGTTGCGGGTGCCGTTGGCGAGAAAAAGGGAAACCGTCTGCAAAACTTTGCAACCCAAACGCGTCGCGCACCGGGTTCGACTATCAAGCCCCTTACTGTTTATGCCCCTGCGCTTGAGGAAGGCATCATCAACTGGGCAAGTGTCTATGATGACGTTCCCATCAAATTTGATACAAACGGACGTTCTGCATGGCCAAAAAACGCCGACAATACCTACCGAGGACTTACCAACGTCGCCTATGCCGTGGCACACTCCACAAACACCGTTGCACTGCGTGTACTCGAGGAGTTAAGCCTTGAAAAATCCTACGCCTACGGACGCGACCGCTTTCACCTCGGTCTTGTTTCAAGTTCCACGGCCAACGACTGCGACTGGGCGGCACTCGGTCTTGGACAACTCAATTACGGTGTTACTTTGCGCGAACTGACAACGGCTTATACAGCCCTTGCAGATGGCGGCGTGTATCATCCATACCGTTCCTATTATCGTGTGACCGACAGCGAGGGCAAAATCCTGCTCTCGCGCGCAGATGAAGCAGAGCGTGTTCTCTCACCTGAAACTGCGGCTATTATGACAAAATTGCTCGAAGGTGTTATCGTGTACGGCACTTCTTCAGCGGTCACACTGCAAAACCTCTGCGCTTGTGCGGGCAAAACGGGAACGACGCAAAACGACCACGACCGTTGGTTTATCGGTTATACGCCCTCGCTTGTTTGCGGTGTGTGGTGTGGCTATGAGTACCCCGAAACGCTTGAGGGGCGTAACCTTTGCACGAATATTTGGAATACCGTTATGCGTCGCATCGTGACAGAGCGGGGAGAAAAGCGTGATTTTGATCTTCCCACCACGGTTGTGCAGGCAAATTATTGCCGCGATTCGGGTAAGCTTCTTGCTCCCGCGTGTCAAAAAGATCCTCGCGGCAACCGCGTCCAGACAGGATGGTTTACGGCCTCCTCTTTGCCGCACACTTTTTGTAAATGTCACGTTTTTTGTGAGGTCTGTACCGAGGGCGGCATCTCTCACGGGCATTGCCCCGAGGATGAAAGGGAAGAGGTTGGGCTGATTCAAGTTGAGCGGCATTTTCCAAAGCAGGTACGCGTCAGTGATGCCGAATACGTCTGGCGAGGGGATGCCAAAGAGATTTCTCCCAATCCCAATCCGAGCGAAGCCTATTTTGCTGCCGATCTGCCCGACTATTGCGGCACATCGGGCAAGAGCGAGCAGTTCAACCGCTCCTGCACTGCGCATACGCAGGAGAAAATAGAAGAGGAATTTGAAAAAGACGAAAATGAAAATCCAATGCCATGGGAATGGTATCGTGGCGCATAAAACGCATCTCCCTGTCATAGGTTGTAGGGAGAGATGCACACAAAAACAGCATCTTTCGGGAGGTGCTGTTTTTTGTATAAGAAAAAATACGGACGAATGACCGTTGGCGCGTGGCTGAATATGGAAATGGAGCACACCAATCCAATTTGGATGGTGTTGATGGGCGGAGGTTTAATGATTGGCGGAATGCTCGTTCGCTTTTTTGTGGGAGCGCCGCACGTTACACTGATGGCGCTCGGTGTCGATGAGATGGTTCCGCCTGCGTGGCTGATGTCGATTTTGTGGACAGTCTCATTCTTGGTGGTCGGATGTGCGGCAGGCTTTGCCTTTGGGTACCGCGCACACGGATGTGAAGTGGATAAATATAAGGGCGGGATGCTTTTTGTACTGCTTGCTGTCTTGGAGCTATGCTGGTATCCTACCTTTTTTGGCGCGGGATTGCTCTTTTTGAGTGTGATCGAAAGCATCCTCATTCTCATTCTTTGCACAGGCGTTACGCTCTGCTTCTATCGCGTCAGCAAGTTTGCGGGGATGCTCCTTTTGCTGCACGAATTGTGGCTCGTTTATATGCTCATTCTCAATTTTGCGGTGTTTTTCAATGCATAAAAGGTTGGGTTCTTCCATAATACTTTCAAAAAAGAGAATTTTTCTCGAAACCACTTTACAAATACACAAAAATGTGATATACTGAATATGCCAAACAAATTCAATATTCCATTTTACGTAAGCGTGTATTTTTATCTTGGTAAAAATACAGGCTCGGTTTTGCATAGCGTTTACGTTGTGTGGAATGAATTTGTTTGGCGACAATCGGAGTCGTGTGTTTTTCGGTGCGCTGACTTTGGTTGGCGCACTTTTTAGTTCACCGAACTCGGGGAAGTCTCACTTACGAGAAACAAACAAAACAAAAAACGGAGGAAACGAAAATGAAAAAAATTGTAGCTGTTCTGCTTGTTGTTGCCGCCCTTGTTACAATGGCAAGCTGCTCCGGCAAGGTTTACGAGGCTGATGCCAAGGAATTTACATCCAACGGACTCACGATTACACTCACCGATGCGTTTGTTGAAACAAAGCAAGAGGGATACACGGTTTGCTACGATTCCAAGGCGGTAGCAGTAATCGCGCTCAAGGAATCCTTCTCCCTTGCGGAAGGTGTTAAGGATTGGACACTTGAATACTATGCAGATCTGATCAAATCTTCCAATTCTGCACATTCTCCCAGCAGCCCCGTTAAGGTTGGTGATCGTATGGTTATCGAATATACTTTTTACAATCCCGACACCAACATTACCTATCACTACTACACCTGTATGTATAAGGGAATCGACGCATTTTGGATGATTCAATTTGCTTGCGATGTAAATGATATCGACGAATACAAGCCTTATATGATGCAGTGGGCAGATTCTGTTCGCGTTTAATCTAAAAATATAAAATTCGAATAGCGACTTTCCCAAAAGCAAGGCGGATGAGGCAAAAGCCTCATCCGCCTTCGTTTATTCAATTCAAATTTGAATGTTGCCCACTCTGTCCATACCCGTCCATCGGCAAGCGTCTATTTCTTTGCAGTGAGGGCATTTTAATCTTGCTTTGTTTGTGAGCTTGGGGGTAAAACCGTTAAAATAGAGTTGGTTCCATTTTTTATAAAATTCTTTGCCGCAGTTAGGGCATACAAAAGGTTTCTCTGCGATTTCTTTACATTCTTCAATGGGACTCGAACTTATCCCAAGATCGATAAATATAACCAAAAGATCAGCGATTGCTGAAAATAAAGTTCTTATCATAAAAACCACCTGTTAGATTATTCAAATTTCATTATTGATAGTCACCCGTTCTATCCATACCCGTCCAACGGCACATATCAGTAACCTTACAGTGGGGGCATTTCAAATTTGCTTTTCCAAAGCTTCGAAGAGTGGTATATCTATAAAAAAGCAGATTATACCATTTTTTGTGAAATTCACGACCGCAGTTAGGGCATACAAAGGGCTTTTCTGCAGTGTTTTTGTATTCTTTAATCCAATAATCCAAACGAATGATACGTAAAATCATAAACAACCTCCATTTGTTTAAGGTGATCAAGAGATGAACAAGTAGTCTCTTGATTATATTATAGCATACGAAAACACCATTGTCAATAGGTTTTGTAAAAATACGGGCTGCCTTCCTGTAAAGACAGCCCATTTGCTTTTATTCGTTTTCAAAACGTTTCAAAATAGTTTCGTAAGTCAGTCCATAGCTTTCTGCAATGTCGCGAGCATAACTCTTACCATCAGGCTTTGCACGCATAATTTTGAAGGAACGTTTGCCTTCTCCCTTCATACCCGCCACGAGCGTGTCGATGGCAACGCCGCCCGACGCTTTGGAGCGTGCATTGATGTTGTCGATCTCTGCCGCAAGCTCGTGCAAGTGGGTAGAGAAGAGACATCTGCATCCCACGTGAGCCAAACCACCAAGCACCTCGGCCGCGATGTAAGAGGCCTCATAGCTGCCCGTAGACGAAAGCGACTCATCAAGAAGAACCAAACTGTTTGCCGTTACGCAATCAAGAATTTCACTCAAACGCGCGCATTCCTCGCCAAGACGACCTTTATCGATCGTATCGTCAGCACCCGTGGGAAAGTGTGTATAAATACCGTCAACGGGAGAGATTACCGCGTGTTCAGCAGGTACATACATACCAAGCTGCATCATTACTTGCGAAAGACCTATGGCGCAGGTGATTACCGATTTACCGCCACGGTTCGGGCCGG
Source organism: Eubacteriales bacterium (assembly GCA_045594745.1). Lineage (GTDB taxonomy): Bacteria > Bacillota > Clostridia > Oscillospirales > CAG-272 > UMGS1865. The sequence continues at coordinate 6,663 of JAZNZC010000033.1, read as the reverse complement.
AGAGTACGTAAATCGTAGCGTCTTCGTCAAAAACAAGGTCGTTGGTAACGATCTCATCCTCAATTTTGAGTGCGACGCAAGGGTTATAAAGCCCTATCGCCGAGAAAGCTCTCTCTTCCATCGGTCGAATGTCGGGAATGGAGAGCACGCAGCCCTTGTTAGAGAGGGCACGGAGCATATTGGTTCCCTTGACCAAAAATTCAAATTCCGGCATCAGGTTGAGCAGGAACTCGGTGTTCTCTAAAACGTAGGTTTGCACGATCTTTTTCCAAGAGCGCAAAGAGGAACGGTAAACATCGTTGATGGCACTGTTGAATGCGAGCGAGAGTGCCATTTTTTGATTTTCATTCTGCTTTTTGCCAAAGGGAACGAGATTGGCAATGCAAGTGTAGTTGTCATTTTTGAAATCAAGACGCAAGATCTTGTCCAAAGCGTCGCCCGACTTAAAAGATTCTGCATTGATAGAAAGAACGCCCGCCGATGAGGGACGAAGCTGTGCATCAAGGTTGACACCAACGGTCACACTCTTGATCTCGCGTACACGGCGCGTCAGCTCGTTCAGCTTTTCATTCAATTCACGATAATAAGTACTTTCCGCAAGCGTGGTAACGAGCTCCGAGAGGGCGAGGAAAGCAGGGCTCTTGAGCTGATCTTTCACTTCTGTGAGGCAGTCGTGAAGCACTTTGACACTCGAAACGTACAGCTCGATCTCGGTAATACTCGAAAGATAATCGTTCGTGTCACCGCTGTCCGCCTCAAGACGGCGCAGTTCCATAATGTCGTTGAGCACGGGCACGAGCTTATTCAGCATTTCTGTCAGTGCCTCACAACGAAGCATATCATCAAAGGTGGCAATGCGGTAGCGAATGACCTCTGCATCCATTGTAAAGAACTCGGACAAGTCGCGGTTTTTGAGGTTGAAGACCTCAAGCAGTCCCAACTCTTGCAGAGTGAACAGATCAATATCAGGGACACTTTCGCCGCTGTCGTGCTTTTTGCGGAGCTCCTCATTCGGATAGATCAAACTAAAGGTGTTAAAATCCATATTCAAAGGATCCTTTCTTCCAAAACTACCTATAGTATAACATATTTTTTGCAATTCGTCTATACCAACCGAGAAAAAAATCAGAAAAATGCTATTGAAAAAACAGACGAGATATTGTATAATAAAATAAACGAAGAAAAAGGAGGGCAAATGCCGTGAAATTTGATATTTTTACTCCCGACTATGGCATTATGCCATCCGCGTATTTCCAAAGAAGTACCATTACAAATCCGATAGAACTCTTTTGGAGCGATGATCTGCTCGCACTCTTGCGCCTTTGCGGCGCGAAAGAGGAAACGATCGGGGAGCGCGCCTCGGATTATGACCGATTTCTTTCCCTCTGCCGCGCACTGTCTTTGCTTGAAGGACATCCTACACGTTCGTGGATCGCGTCGGTTCTTGAAAAACACTTCGGATTGCAAGAACTCCCAACCGAAGCAAACGCTCCCGCCGTTTGGAAAATGCTTTGCGAGAACCTTTTGGAGAAGCCACTCTCCTCAAAAGAGCTCGTCAGCGGCGCGTGGCTGTGCGATGGCTTGACCGTTCCGAGTATTTTACCCGACAATATTATGCCCGTTCTTGATGCCAATCTCCTTTTGCAAACACAAGCCAAAACCGCAACAGCGTGGAGTGCCGAGATTACCGCAACCGTCGCGCATTTTGCTGCGCGCGGATGCCAAAAGATCGTTTTGCATCTTGCAAACGGCTTTGATTTTGTTTCTCCTTCGCTCTATCACGTCGACCGCGCTTTATCACTTACAAAAAGAGGCCGCGAAGCATCAAATCTTTTGACTTGCCAACTGATGCGTGAGCTTTGTATCACCGCACAAGAGCACGGTCTTTTGCTTGTTCTCGTAGGTGAAGATAACTCCGTCGCCGTCGCACGTCTCCTATACTACGCCGAAGAAAGCGTTGGTCTTCCTCGCATCTGTTGGAGTATTCGAGAGGCAAGGGAAGCGCTCCCTCTGTTGGATTTCACCGCAAAACCACACAAAAACGAGATATTCGCCGCTTTGCAGTACGAGAGCGTTATGACGCAGAACGAACTTTTTGACGCCATCGAATCTTGGCAGGTGCGCTATCCCGTAGGGAAGCTCACCTATCTGACCGCGCGCGATCTGCGTCAGATGCCATGCGCGCAGGCGCATATTGCAGATATGCTCAAAAAGACGAAAATAAAAATCTAAAATCCGCGAAAAAAGAGAAAAAATCTCTTGCAAACGCACTTTTCGTATGCTATAATATAATAAAAGAGTATGCTTATAAGTAAAAAGAAAGGATAACGAAAAATGACCTCGATTCTCAAAAAATATCTTCCCACAATTATGGCAGTTGCCGCCGTTATATCCTTTGTTGGCGCCATTTTGGTGCTGGCGATTCCCGTTGCACGCGCTGACGTGCCTTATAAGCAGGTGCTTGGCATCATTATCGCGGTGTTTATGTTCCTTTTGTCGGCGCTCATCGCCGTTTATCTCTGGCTCAACCGCGATACCGAGCCCAACTTCTTCCTCTTCGACCGTCAACGTAAGCGTAATATTTCCATCGACGACCTGACCTTCAAATTTGCAAACGAGCGTCTGTCCTTCCTGCTCACCACCGTCAGCCAATCTCCCGAGGAGCTTTGGCGCGAGGATGTGCTCGAGAACGAGCTCAAACTTGGCTATCGCAAGGTCTACCGTCCTCTCATCGCTTACAAGATGCTCTACGATCTTGCAGATAAGAACGTCGATTCCTATTGGGAATATCTCCAGACTGCCACACCCGAAACCATCCTTTCCATCGCCCGTGCACTTGAGCAGGCAGGGGAGACCGAAATGGTTAAGGCATTCGTTTTCATTATGGAAAACTACCGCGGCGAGCCCGCAAAGATCCGCAATTTTGTTATCGGAAACCAAAAGTACATCCGCGGCAGAATTATGGCTTACATCAAACGCAACATCGAAATGTTTTATTAAGAATAAGGATTATGTGGGGAAAACTTCCTGCAAGAAGTTTTCCCCACACCCCTTTCAAGAACTCTCTCACAAAAATTAACCGGTAGGGGACGGCGCCTCGACGTCCCAAAAAGTAAAAATCAAAGTGAAACAACCAATAGTTGTTTCTTTTTTCTATCTTTTTCTACCTTTTTATATTTTTTATGGTATAATGAAAGGGAAACAAAGTTCCACTTCAAAAAATTTTTCAATTTTACCCAACCTTTTCATTCTGATTTGTGTCATAAAGACAAGCGCTTAAAAATGGGAACTCCCAAATCCCGAGAAAGGAGAGTGCATATGCACCATCGAAACCAACAGGACGAAACGCTGGTAATGCTAACGCTTGCAGGCGAAGAGACTGCATACGAGACTTTGGTAACGCGTTATCAAAAAGCGGTCATTGCAGCCGCCGCATCTGTTACCAAAAATCATTTTATGGCAGAGGATGCCGCACAGGATGCCTTTGTTACGGCTTGGATGAAGCTAAACACGTTGCAAGAGCCTCAAAAATTCGGCTCTTGGGTATGCCGCATTGCCAAAAACTGTGCCCTCAATATGGTTGGTCGTTACCGCAGCTTTCTCCCGCTTGACGTTGTTGATAACGTCAACGCCTTCGCCGACGCCGACTCAAACCCGGCAGAATTATATGCGCTGTCCGAGGAGCGAGAGGAGGTCAACAAAAGCATCGAAGCACTGCCCGAAAAGGTAAAGCAGATCATTCATCTGCACTATTTCGAAGGGCTCTCTATCGTCGAGATCGCAGACCGGTTGCGTATCTCCGAGGGAACTGTCAAATGGCAGCTGCACGATGGCAGAAAACGAATCAGAAAGGAACTTTGTGCTATGAATGAAAAGTATAGTGATACTCTTGTCGAGCGCGTTATGAAGAAGGTTGAAGAACTAAAACTCTGGCAAGTCAAAAACGACAAGAGTGGTTTTGAAAAAGTATATAAGGAAGTGCTTCGCGAGGTCGAGGAACTTCCCGAATGTAAAGAAAAACAACACGCACTTGCCGACGTATTGATGCGCGGCTGGTGGTGGTTGCCCGGCAAAAAGAACGATGCGCTTTTTGCCCGCATCGCACAAGCCGCTATGGATGGCAAAAACGAAGAGGTCATGACCTTTATCGTTACCCGCGAGGACTCGCAGGTGTATGGTGGCGCACGCATCAATTTTATCCGCGAAAAGCAGATCCCACGCCTCGAGGCGGCAGGCTTTGTCAAAACGCTTGGCCGTGAGTGGTTTTGGTTAGGGTACTATCTCTTAAAAGACGGCAAAACAGAGGAAGGTCTTGCCGCATTTAACAAGGTGGAAGCAATTTTGCAAAAGGGAGATCTGTTCTACACGCTTGTTCCGTATGCTCGAAAAATGAACGAAGAGCTTTCCACCCGATATAAGAAAACGGTCGAAGAACGCTACTCAATAGGTGCATTGGCAGAAGAATACCGCAATATCAACGGTAAATTCCGCCATTGGGGAAGAGATGCCGTCTCAGCTGGCTATCTCGGCTCATTTGATAAACAAAGCATGAGTATCTTCCAAAACGCATCTCGCTGTGACGGACAATTCTTTGCCGACATAGCCGTGGGAGAGACATTTGTCGGCACCGATGGAACCAAGCTTTCCTACATTTCCGATAACGAAACCGTCGAAACGCCCGCAGGCAAATTTGATAACTGTCAGATGTGGGAGATCAGACGTTGGACGGATAATCAAAAAATCGTTTGCCGAACCTATTACAAAGAAGGCGTTGGCATTGTCCGTCAGGATCACACCACCGACGGCGTAACCGAGACGCATCTGCTCAAATCCTACAATGTAAAGAGATCTACCTCGCTTTTGCCTTTTGATGAGGGCAACAGTTGGGAATATGCGTCTGTGCAAGATCCTGAAGCAATTTTTGAGGAACTCGCATTTACCGTTGCGTTTGCAAGCGATGAAAAAATCGTGCTTGCCAGCTGGAGGAATCTTGAGCGTATCAAATATGATGAAAATAACTGGTTTGATATGGTACAGCAGATTGCAAACGACTATTGTTGCACAAGAGATGGCCGTGAGCGTATTTGTGATGTCAATGCGCCTATCGAACGCGCCGAGCAGCTGGCTCTTACGCCTATGCAAAAGGCACACACCAAGGCGGCGGCATCGGTGGCACGCAGAATTATGGCAACCGACCCCAAGTTCAATCCCGATTACACCGCAACAGGACATTGGAACTTCTTTGGCAGAGAATATATTTGCAAAAAGGGAGATACGCTCCGCATTACCGAATATAACCCCCGTTGGTCGTTTGAATGGAAACATATGGGCGGCTTTAGTCCTGCAGATGACCCTCTGCTTTACAGCGATATTTTGGGTATTTTGCAGGATGCAACCAACTGCGTTTGGTCGGATGAATGGCGCATCGGTGCTTCTCCCATTGTGGAATATCAGCATTGGGATGACAGTATCAGAACGCAGATCTGTTGCGAGGATGGTGGAACAATTACCACCAAGGCAGGCACTTTTGAGAACTGCTTTAAGCTCTGTATGGATATTGAAGGTATGGAGAATGGCCTCGCTTATCGCAGTGGTAGAAAGGTTTACTACTTCGCTGATGGTATCGGCATTGTAAGAACCGAGAATGAGTATTGCGGCGGCGCAAGAACTGCCGTCTATGAGCTGACATCCTACACGGGAAAGGGAAATGGTTTTATGCCTTTTGAGAACGGCATGACGCGCCGTTATGACGCTCTTAACTTGACCGACGGCTTTGTGGGGGCAGTCGAATACGAATACATAACCGATGAAGATGGCGATATTGTCGTTTTTGCAGACCAAATCGGTATCCGCGAGGTTCCGCCCCCGATTACCCAATATGGCGCAATCGAGGGAGAGGTCATTCAAAATAACCTTTCAGAGAAAGGCAACTGGAAAGCTGCACAGGCAAAACACGGTGCTAACAACTATCACCTGATGCTGCACTTTGTTGCAAGGCCGAGTTGCAATATCTTTAATGCGAAGAGATCGGTAGAGATTCAGCACTTCTATATGCAAACGATAGAGTTGATGGGCAAGGATGGAGAGGTTCCGCCTGCTTGGTACGGTCCTTATGCTTGGGCGGCACTTGTTAAATCCGCAGGTGCGTTTGGCGACAATCGCAAAGAGGAAGGCTACGAGGCGCTTGAAACCGCCTTCGAGTACGCCGAAAAGCTTGCAAAGTTCAAGACGGGTGACCTGCTTGATACAGGTAATTACGAGCTGTTCAGCGGAGCAAAGCTCATTTTCGGCAAGGGGCTCATTCAAATGCCCGATGGCTCAAAAGAACCCATCGGTTATGATTACCGAACCGAATTTGACATTGAAAATATATTCTATTCGATTACCGTACCGCGCGGTTGGGAATGGTTCAACTCCGTTCGTAATGAGGAGCGTTTTAAGGAGTACGTAGAACGCGCCCGCAAAAAAGTTAATAAAATCTAAAAAACACCGCCGAGAGTAACCAAACGGTCGCTCTCGGCGGCAATTATTATTCATAGGCAAACAACTCTCTTAGCGCGCGGGGTCTCGGTGGTGCCCACGCGCTCGCGAGAGCAAAAGCAAGTCCTTGCGACTTGCGCCAACCGTCCGTATGCAAATTGACAAATCTATTTGGGTATTTGT
>JAZNZC010000032.1:0-6111 GCA_045594745.1 Eubacteriales bacterium | reverse complement strand
AGCGATTCCCACTGCTTGATAAACGGGAATATCCAGAAAAGTCACCAACATCGGTGTGATAACCGCCGCTGCGCTCATTCCCGCAAAGCCCGTGCCGAGTCCCGCGCCTATGCCTGCAATCAAGCAAACGAGGATTTCTATAAATAAATTCAAATCACTACCTCTTTATCTTCGGTCTCTTCTTCCAAACATCGTCAGAACACGAACGAGGAACTTGAGGAAATAAACGAGCGAGGTCATAAGCGATGCGAGGTAGGTCATAGCGGCTGCGGAAAGAACCTCTTTTGCCGCAGGGATCTCATCCTCGGTCAGTACTCCCTCTGCAAGTAACATCTTTCTTGCACGGTTACTTGCGTTCAATTCGACAGGCAAAGTCACAAGCGCAAACAAAAGCGAACCGCCGTAAAGAATGACGCCTACCATGGCAATATAGAATCCGGTATTGGCATCTGCCATTTCAACAAACCAATCCAACAAAAGTCCAACGAGAACAAGCGGCATTGAGAGTTTTGTGCCAAAGTTAACGACGGGCACGAGTGCCGTTCTCATTTTATAAAGCACGTAGCCGTTCTGTCTTTGCATCACGTGTCCGATCTCGTGGGCGGCTACCGCAACGGCGGCAACCGAATTGCTGCTGTAAGTGCTTTCAGACAAATTGACGATTGATTTTGCGGGATGATAGTGGTCGGTCAAAAAAACCCTTGACCGAGCCGATGGAAATATCGGTAACACCGTTTGCTCTCATCAAGCGAGCCGCCGTATCGTATCCCGTCATTCCCGAACGGCATCTTGTTTTATCGTGCTTGGAAAATGCGGATTTCACCTTTCCGCTTGCAATTCCCGAAAAAATCATACAACCGAGAATTGCAACCATAAACCAAATATAATCCTGCCAATACATTTTTTATTCTCCTTTTTTATTCAACCGCCTTGAGCGATTCTGCCATATTGACCTTGTTTATCTGCCGCTTCATAAAGTGATTGACGATCACGGCAAACAGAATGGAGAAAACAAAGGCAAGCAGATAGCTTATGGGCTTAATGGAATTTTGGAACGTGATCAAGTCGATCTTGACCATACTCATGACCGTCATATGGAACAGCTTTCCGAGCGGCAATCCAAGAATGCTTGCAATGACCGAAAGGATCAGATTTTCCTTTAACACGTAGCTTTCCGTTTCCTTTGGATAAAAGCCAAGCACCTGAACGGTTGCGATCTCGCGGCGACGCTCTGCAATATTGATGTTGGTCAGATTGAATATGACGATAAACGCAAGAGCCGCTGAGAAGAATACGACGAGCCAAATGATGTAGTTCAGGCAATCCAAAGCGCCCGTGATATTATTCTCCATCGTTTTGAGTTGTGTTACGCTTGTGATCGTTTCAATATCGGTCAGCTTCTTTGCAACCGCCTCCGAGTCGGCATCGGTTGCGATGAGCGCCGTATTGCACATCCATTCTCCGAACAGCTCCGCATAGGTTTCATCGGACATTATCACGTAATCGTAGATGTGATTATCAAACACGCCTGCAACCTTGACCGTACCGCTCTCCATATCGGCATTGCGTATCTCAAGTGTGTCACCAACAGTAAGTGTCAGCTTTTCTGCCACCTTGGGGCTGATCAACACCTCGCCATTTTCGGGCAAGGACATTGTTTCACCATTTCTTTGAACATTCCAATATTGAGAGAAGTGCTCGGCATCGTCATAGCTCATCAGGTGCACCGAGGACATGGACTTATCGGCTTTCAGATCAACATAATCAAGACGCGCGTTCAGATAGCGGTCGATCTCGGTGATCTCGTTTATCTTTTCTGTAGCGAGCGCTCCATCCGCTTCGTCGTAGCTTGCCTCAATTTCATATTTTTGAATATCGTTATACTGTATCTTCCCCACGTCGATCATAGAATCCCGAATACCGAACGCCGTTACAAGAAGTCCCGCGCAACATCCGATGCCCACGAGCATCATAAACAAGCGTTGCTTGTAAAGAAGCATATTTCGTGTTGTGATCTTATTCAAGAAGGACATTCTGTTCCAAATCGGCTTGATATGCTCCAAGATCACCCGTTTGCCGACCTTGCCTGCGCGAGGACGGATAAGCTTTGCGGGAACGCTGACAAGCTCCTTATGGCAGGAGAAGTACGTACTGCCGAGAATACTCACAAGTGAAATCGCAAGTGTGATCAAAGCAAGACTACCGCTGAACAGATATGTAATGGGAGCAAAATTGTATATCTCGTTATAGGCGAGCCAAAAGATTTTCGGCAAGCCCCACGTACAAGCAAAATAGCCGATTGCCCATCCGATCAACGTGGCACTTCCCGCATAGAGCAGATATTTACCCATAATGGCACTCTTGCTAAAGCCCATCGCCTTTAGGACGCCGATCTGAGTGCGTTCCTCGTCCACCATTCTCGACATCGTGGTCATACATACGAGAATAGAAATGGCAATGAAGAAGATCGGGAAAATATTTGCTACGCCACCGATGATACCGGTATCGTTCTCGAAGCTGACGTAGCCTGCGTTCTCGCTTCTCGTCAACACGTAAACGGAAGGAGCTTCTATACCGAGAGCTTCTGCCATCTCGGGTGTAAGATTGTTTTCTGCTAAGATGCTTTCAAAGCGTTCCAAAACGACTTCTTCCGCAAGCGTCGTGATCTCGTCTTTGTGTTTGTCGATCAGCTCATCGTATTCTTCGCTGTATATTTCGGCTTTATTCTTCAGCGTCAGATTGATCTCGGTATACGCCTCGGTCAAAAACGCATCCTCGGGAACGTAAAGAAAGGTGCTGACCGTCCCGCTTCCGATGGTGGTCGTTCCACGGTCAAGTCCAAGATACAAGGGTGTGTTACAAAGACCAACAATGGTAAACTCGGTTTCGCTAAGCTGCTCCTTTGTACTATCCTCGTTCTCCATTGCAACGGTAAAGGTCTTTCCAATATCGTCCTCGGAGTATCTGTCAACATCGGCAAGACACTCATTCGGTGCTGTCGGCATCCGTCCTGCCTCCAGGGAGATCAGATTGACCTTTTCTGTCAAAGCATGAATTTTATAGGGACTCACGTTATCGTCATAGCGAAGAAGCGCGTCAACGCTGTACGTTCCCTCTGCCGATTCAACAGCATCAAGCTCTTCAAAGAGAGAAAGCTCATCCTCGGTAAATCCGATGGTGGAAAGCAGACGGTAATCGTAAAAACGCTGATCTTTCAGATATTCGTTACCCGTGTTCAGCATCGCATCCGTGGTAATTTTCAGTCCCGCAAAGAAGCCTGCGCTGAGAGCCACGATCAGAAGGATCGCCATAAATCTTGTAAAGAAGGTGCGTATGGTTCGCACCGTCATTTTCATTACTGCGCGCATTTCGTCACCACTCGATCTCGTCAATAGGCGTTACGTTTTCGTTGAGCTCGTTGGAAATGATCTTTCCGCTCTTGATACGAATGACTCTGTCTGCCATCGGAGCGATAGCTTGATTGTGTGTAATAATGATGACCGTCATTGCGCGCTCACGGCTGAGGTCGTAGAGTAGCTTCAAAACAGCCTTACCCGTTACGTAGTCAAGCGCACCCGTAGGCTCGTCGCAAAGAAGCAGGCGCGGATTCTTGGCAAGAGCGCGTGCAATCGCCACTCTTTGCTGCTCACCGCCCGAAAGTTGTGCGGGAAAGTTATTCTCCCTCTCGGTAAGTCCAACCATTGCAAGAGCTTCCTTGGCGGGAATCGGCTCTTTGCAAAGCTGTGCGGCAATTTCCACGTTTTCAAGAGCTGTCAGATTGGGAATGAGGTTATAAAACTGAAACACAAAGCCCACGTCATGACGGCGGTACTCAACCAGCTCTTTTTTTGAGAATGCTGAAATCTCTTTACCGTCAAAATGAATTTTTCCGCTCGTTATGGTATCCATACCGCCGAGCATATTGAGAAGTGTGGTCTTGCCCGCCCCCGATGAGCCGAGCAAAATGCAAAACTCTCCTTTATTTATTTCAAAGCTTGCGTCGGACAGTGCATTGATCTGTGTCGCGCCGCTTCCGTAGCTTTTGGTTACGTTTTCAAACTTGATATAGTGTTCGCTCATATTTTTACAATTCTCCATTTTTTTACTCATTATAGCACCGTTATGTTTCGCAAATGTAAAGTAGCAGAAAAGTGAGTGACGGCAAGGACTGTCCATTGTCCTTGCCGTCAAAATCTCATACTGTAAGTCTCAGTGCGATCACCATTACTGCTTTTCTTCCGCTGCATCAAGCTCGGAACAGATCTGTCTTGCCGCCATATGTATGCAGGACTGTATTTGCTCGATAAACACCTCGGGTGCCATACATTCGGATGCAGTCAACCACCGTTTTATACCACAAATAATGCCGTCTGCAAAAAAGCCGACCTGAAATTCGCTGACCTCATTCGTTTTCATAATCACTTGTAAACGCTCGGACAGAACGGGATAGCAAATATCGCTCAAATGTTCGGAGAAGGAATTTTGTCCCTCCACCTTGAGTGCTTTTTTGTAGAATGCGCGGTTCTCATAAAAATAGTGTATAAGCAACTTGACTCCGTCCCAGTTGGAGTCGTGCGGAATGTCCCTTGCTACTTCAAGAAACTCGGTATCAAAGATCCAGTTTACAAGATCCTCTTTATCCTTAAAATGATAGTAAAAGCTCTTTCTGTTCATTTGGCACAGCTCGCAGATATCACCTACGCTGATCTTTGAAAATGGCATTTTTGTCATCAGATCCTTGAGAGCCGCGGCAAGTGCCTTTTTTGTTATATTGGAATCAGCCATTTGGCACCTCCTGTCGTGGTTTTTCAATGATACATCGGTATATCGATATGTAAAAAAATAAATGACAATACCTACCCACACTTTGCAGATAAGTCTCGTCATTTCAGATAAAGCCAGACCTTGCGGTCAGTATGTTGACTTCATCGCACCGTGTGCAGACTACTCCCTTATTTCTTTATTATATCAAAAAATCTCCTTTTTATCAAGTGTTTCGACCAAAATCCTTTTGGGACAATTTTTTATAAGTGTCCCAAAAGGTAACGATTCTGAAATTTGTCGCATTTTTCGACACACGGGAATTGTTGTCCGATGACAAACCGTTCGGGGTAGAGTATAATCTGTTCATGTTCAATGCTCAAAATTATTTGGAGGAATGCGAATTGAAATTTTATTGTGAAAATCACGAAAAAGTCTTGGATGAGTTACAAAGCACCAGAGACGGCTTGAGCTCTGCCGAGGCTGCAAAACGCTTGGAAGCAAACGGAAAGAACAAATTGGCTGCCGCAAAGGGCAAGTCCATCGTCCGCCGTTTCCTTGAACAGCTTGCAGACCCGATGATCATTATTTTGCTCGTTGCGGCTCTCATCAGCGGTGTGCTTGCCGTAGTGGAAAACGAGAGCTTTGCCGACGTTATTATCATTTTGGCGGTGGTTATCGTAAACGCCGTTCTCGGTGTTTATCAAGAAAGCAAAGCGGAAAAAGCCATTGAAGCCTTGCAGGAAATGTCGGCGGCAACCTCAAAGGTGTTGCGTGACGGCAAGGTGCAAGTCATTCACAGCGAAGACTTGGTTGTTGGAGATATCATTCTGCTTGAGGCGGGTGATGCCGTTCCCGCAGATGCGAGAATTTTGGAAAACGCAAGCCTTAAGGTAGAGGAAGCCGCGCTCACGGGTGAGTCGGTTCCCGTTACGAAATTCATTGATATTATAAACCTTAAAGAAGGCGAAAAGGACGTTCCCCTCGGAGACCGCAAAAATATGCTCTATATGGGCTCGACGGTGGTTTACGGACGCGGTACTGCCGTTGTTACCGCTACGGGTATGGACACAGAAATGGGCAAGATTGCCGGTGCGCTCCAACAGGCAGAGGACGGAGAAACACCTTTGCAGAGAAAACTCAATCAGCTCTCGAAGATCCTTACATGGCTCGTTCTCGGCATCTGCGTGGTAGTCTTTGGCGTACAGGTTCTCCGCGCAGGCAACTTCAGCTTTAACGATACCATTCTTCCTTCCTTTATGGTAGCCGTTTCTTTGGCTGTTGCTGCCATTCCCGAAGGACTTGCCGCTGTTGTTACGGTTGTTCTTTCTATTGGCGTTACCAATATGT
>JAZNZC010000031.1:0-5900 GCA_045594745.1 Eubacteriales bacterium | reverse complement strand
TGCTCTTTTGCTGGCGGAGAAGGAGACCATTTATCTATTGCACCGCAGCTTGCAAAGCAAGCGGGGCGCAGATAACGCAGCGAAGCCGAGTCGACAAGCTCGCTTGTCAGCGAGGCAAGCAAAGTTGCTCCCGCGAGCGTTGCGCCACGCCGCAACAAAGCACGAAGTGCAAACGCAAGCAGCGTTTGGCTCGCGCAGGAGTAGAGTTCAAATAAAAATCCAACCGCAATTCTAATACAAAGGGGTTGCGTTTTTTATATTTTTATGGTATAATGATTTCAGAAAGGTGGGATCGTTATGTTCCTGTTTTCAAAACGCAATCGTATTATCAAAAAAGCTGTTGCAAAAACAATAGCTGCATTTGCCAATAGAACCCCAAAAATATATCAACACTTTTTCTACGGTGCATTTGATATTGCGCCTCAATATCTTGTGGTTTGGTATCTGTTTAAGACTGATGCTGAATTAGAAACTGCAAAATCATCAGGCTATTGTGATGATCTGGAGAAAGCGACAATTCGCAATTTGATTGATTTTGGTTATCCGCAAGAGGCATTTGAGATCACAAACATGGGTGCTCCTAATATTACTTTTTGCGGTGGAACAGACGAGGAGCAACAAAGCATTTTGCATTCGTTAACCCACAGAAAAGCTATGATTTCCTTTACCACAAAGGAAGATATTGATAATAAGGCAAATGGCGATTATCATGTTTATTTTCAGTAAGCTTTGTATCAAAATTAGAGTCATTAGCCAGCAAAAGAGCACCACCGCGATTGGGGTGGTGTTCTTTTGCTGGCGGAGAAGGAGACCATTTATCTATTGCACCGCAGCTTGCGTGGCAAGCGCGGCGCAGATAACCGAGCATAGCCGAGTCGGAAAGCTCGCTTTCCAGCGAGGCGGCGAAGGTTGCTCCGCGAGCGTTGCGACAATGTCGCAACATAGCACGCAGTGCCAAACGCCGTAGGCGTTTTTGCTCGCGGGAGTAGAGTTCAAATCCGATACTTTTTGTCTTAATGGATGATAATTTTTTCAAATGCTCTTGCATTTTGTCCGAAATAGTGATATAATTGACTATGGCAAACAAACTAAATATACAGTCAATGGGTGTATTTTCTTTTTGGGGATATCTATACCCTTTTTTGGCAATACTCTCTTTATTGAATTTGATAAAATGCAAATTCCGTATAGAGAGAGTTGTAATATACCCAATCTGTATATAGTTTGTTTGCCGACGACTGGAATTTGCGTTTTTGTGCGCTGATTTCGGTTGGCGCACTTTTTTATTTTGAGAAAAAAGGGAGGCAAGCATCATCTTCTCCAAAAAGCGCGCAAACAAAAATATTGATTTAAAAATTATTTAAGTTGAAGAAAAGGAGACAAAAAATGAAAACAGTTATCAATCATCCTACATACGGTGAAATTGTTTATGACGAAAGTTTTTGGACGGGCAAAAAAACGCTGACAGTAAATGGCACTACGTGCTTTGCTATTTCTAAAAAGGAGTTTATGGTAGGCGATCAAAAGGTGCTGCTTTCCGGAAACCTGTATTTGGGCATTCGCCTCTCTATTGATCAAGAGACAATCGAGATCTCCCCTCGCCCGGCTTGGTATGAGATCGTTCTTGCCATTCTTCCCATTTTGTTCCTCTTGACTTGGGGCAATAGTCCCGCTCTTTGCGCTATCTTCCCCGTTGTTGGCGGCGCTATCGGCGGTGCTGTTGGTGCTGTGTTCTCCCTGGGCTCGCTGCTATTGATGAAAAAATCAAAATCCCCTGCAATCAAGCTGCTCATTGGGGTTGGTATGTTTGCATTGACGCTTTTGGTGGCATTTGTTCTGGCACTCCTCGTTTTATCGATGATGGTCTGATTATATCTTAAAAAAACATAAAGCACAAGGCATCACCGCTCGGTGATGCCTTGTGTTTTAGAAAAATATATTCTTTGATGTAAATCAGTCAAACAGTGGGGTTGAGAAATATCTTTCCGCCGTATCCGGAAGAACGGTCACAACGGTTTTGCCACGACCCAACTTACGCGCCATCTTGATAGCAGCCACCACGTTTGTGCCACTACTGATGCCACAAAGGATACCCTCTTTGGCGGCTAACTCACGAGAGGCGTTCAGCGCCTCGTCATCGGTTACGATACATACCTCGTCGATGATGTCACGATTGAGTATTTCGGGAATGATTCCGTCACCGATTCCCATTTGAACGTGCGTGCCGATCAGTCCGCCCGAAAGGATCGCGGCATTCTCCGGCTCTGCCGCCCAGATCGTGATATCGGGATTTGCAAGCTTTAGCACCTCACCGATTCCGGTAATGGTGCCCCCGGTTCCGATACCGGAGCAAAAGCCGTGTATAGGGCCTTCCACCTGCTCAAGGATCTCTCTTGCAGTAGCCTCTCTTTGCACAGCGGGGTTAGCAGGATTTTCAAACTGTTGGGGAACGAAAACGCGAGAGTCCTCCGACTTCATTCGAATCGCCAGCTCGAGACATTCCTCAATACAACGGCCTATGTTGCCTGCATCGTGGACCAAGATCACTTCCGCCCCATAGTGGCGAACGAGCTTTCTTCTCTCCTCGCTGACCGAGTCGGGCATAATGATCTTTACCTTGTACCCACGAACAGCACCCACAAGAGCAAGACCGATGCCCTGATTTCCGCTGGTAGGCTCAACTATGATGCTTTCCTTCGTCAGCAAACCGCGCTTCTCTGCATCCAGGATCATATTGTAGGCTGTGCGAGTCTTGATAGATCCGCCTACGTTGAGCCCCTCGAATTTTACAAGGATCTCGGCATCGTCGGGGGATGTAAGATGGCGAAGTCTTATCATGGGCGTATTGCCGATAGCTTCAAGAATTGAATTGTAAATCATTGATATTTCCTTTCCAAACGATGCGAAAGATCGAACAATCGTTTGTTAACAAATATGGATAACGTGTCTGTTTACTATTTTAACACAAAAGAAAATGGTTTTCAAGTATTATAATATGATTTTGTCCTTATTTTTGCTTATATTTTGTGTTCATCCTCACCACAGCAAGCCGAACCTATCCATTCCCCTCTATTTTCTGATAGGCGAAACGCTCGTCGCCGTTTTCAAGATAGATAATACCGCAATAGCGAAACCCACGCTTTGTGAGAGCGCGTTGCATAGGCAAATTGTCGCGGTGCGTATCAATGCGTAGATTTTTACAGCGGTCGAAGCATTGATCGATGCAAAAGCCGATGATCCCTTTCCCCTGCTCTGCTACCGCGATGCGGTGAATGACACCGTAAGGCGCATCGGAAAGCCACGCACCGTCGTATATTTTGGCATAGGTAGGCTCTCCGTCCTGCGAGAACATAAAAACGGCAACGATATCATTATCATCAACAGCCACATAGCCAACGCCCGCTTCCATATCCGCGCGTGCCGTTTCAATATTTGGAGTGCCGCTATTCCATTGATTGGGATTGCCACTCTCGCGCATAAATTTTTTGGCATTCTCGTAGATCTCGCCAATGCGGCACAGATCTGCCTCAACCGTTTTTCGTATCCGCATAAGACCCTCTTTTTCACGTTTTTTATCAGTATACCATAAAAGCATTTTCGTGTAAATAGATTTCTCCTTTTTCTTCTACAATTTTTTACATCTTTTTACACCGCCTACTTGACATCGCATACCAAAAGGATTATAATGGATGTGTCTATACAAAAATCAAAAAAGGAGATGCACATTATGAGACACCAAAGAAAAATTCTTTCTGCACTGTTAGCCCTTTTGATCGTTTCAACCACGCTGTTTGCGTCCGGTTGTGACACGGTAACCTCGTTCTTTGATACCCTGCTTGGCAAAGATCCTGCCGGAACAACCACTGCCGAACCGAACGTTCCTCCCACTCCCCCCTCTGTATTTGACGGTATTGCGTTCAGTGATCCCGCTGTCGTGCTTCCTGCAGCTTATGAGTTGGGCGCCAATGAGGTCTTGAAAGGCACGCACACGCTCAAGGGAAAAATCATTGCTTCCGACGGCTACAACGCAGAATATAACGATATCTCCGTTACGATCGTTGTAGACGGCTATGAGAACTACCCCATCTACTGCTTCCAAATCAAGAAAGACGCCGACAAAATTCAGGTTGGCGACTACATTGCCGTTCAAGGCACAATCAAGAACTACAATGGTACTAAAGTTGAATTTGAAAGACCCACTCTGCTGGCTTATGAAAAAGCCAAGGTCGATGCAGATGCTTACACAAAAATGACCATTGACGAGGCTCGTAAAGCAGAAAAGGGTGCAAAGGTCCAGGTCACCGGCGTGGTTGCACAAATCACCTATGCAAGCGGAATGGCTCCCAACGGTATTTATCTCGTTGACAACACCAACTCGATCTACGTTTATAACAACGAAGTTGCAACCTCCGTAGCTGTTGGTAACACGATCACCATTGTTGCCGAAAAGGATTGGTGGATATTGGAAAAAGAAGCTGAGAGTGCTGCTAAACACGGCTATCAAGGCTGCAATCAGCTCACCAAGGCTCGCGTAATTGAAAATGACAAAAAGGTCTCCGAGCCCGACTACTCTTGGGTAAAAGAAAGCACCGTTAAGCAAATTCTTGATACTCCCTTCACCACCGATATCACAACAACCATTTACAAGGTAACCGCTTTGGTTAAAAAATCTCATGTCGAAGGTCAAAATTTTGTAAACTACTACATTGATGACCTTGACGGCGTAACCGGCAGCTACATCTACACCCAATGCAACGGTAGCGACCTTGATTGGCTCGAGCCTTTCAACGGCAAGATCTGCACCGTTTATCTCTCTGTCATCAACGCAAAGAGTTCTCCTACGGGTTGCAACTGGCGTTTTAAGGCTATCAAAGTCATCGATGAAAACTTTACCTTTGATATAGCAAACGCGCCCACCTTCGCTATCGATTACTTTGGAACCACTCAATTTGAAAACAAATACACCGCTGATCCTGCAAAGGAACTGGTTTCTTCCGCTTCTTCGACTCTTCTTGGCTTCGAGGGCGTAACCCTTTCCTACTCTTCCGACAAAACCGACGTCATCTATTTTGAAGAAGTTGACGGCAAAACCGTTATGCACTGCGGCACCACTTACGGCAAAGCAAACGTAACCATTTCTGCAACATACAACGGCAAAACCGCATCCAAGACCTTTGTTGTTGAGTACGCAAAGCCTCAACAATTTGATTCCATCACCGTTGCAGACGCGATCGCCGCTGCAGACGATGAAACGGTTATCGTCAAAGGTATCGTTGGTCCCTCCGTTGTAAACAAAGAGGGCTTCTACCTGTTTGGTGATGATGGCAGCATGATCGCCGTTTTGGTAAAAGATTCAACTCAATTTGCCGGACTCGAAATCGGTCATCAGGTTGTTCTTCAGGGCAAACGCGAACAATACATCAACCCATCCAAAAACGTAGAGCGCATTGGTCAATCCGCTATTGTTGAGGCAGAAATTCTCGTTAACTACTATGGCAAGCACGAGTATTCCACCGCAAAGTTCATCACCGATGCCACAATTAAGCAAGTATACGATCTGCCCGCATTGGAAGATCACAGTACCGAGGTTTACGTACTGACCGGTACATTGAAAGCTGCTACAAACAACAGAGGACAAACATCCATTAGTGATGCAAACGGCACTGCAGTTAGTTTTTACTCCGGTTCTGTCGATCAATACGCTTTCTTGGCTGCTTATGATGGACAAGAAGTCACCCTTGAAATTGCACCCTGCAACTGGAATGACAAGGCCTATTGGAGAGGTTGCGTTCTTGCTATTCGTCTTGCTGACGGCACCAAGATTGTAAATACCCTCTACTTTGATAGATACTAATTCCAGAAAGTCTAACAGAAAAGCGCACCTGCCGCGTGGCAGGTGC
>JAZNZC010000030.1:0-2346 GCA_045594745.1 Eubacteriales bacterium | reverse complement strand
TTTCTTGCTTCTGTCAATAAAAAGAGCCGAACACACGCGGTGTTCAGCTCAACTGTTTGTTAATTATTCGGCATCCTTTTTGCCCTTTTTGGAGAGCATTGTGTTTGCGAGAATACCAAGGATCAGCGCGCAAGCAATGGTGGTGATGGTAACCTTGCCAAAGGTAAGGGAGAGACCGCCAATGCCGGGGATGAGGATTGCGGCAACAACAAAGAGGTTTCTGTTGTCGCCAAGGTCAACCTGCTGGATCATCTTCAGACCCGAAACTGCGATAAAACCGTAGAGAGCGATGCAAACGCCGCCCATTACGCAGTTGGGAATGGTGGAAAGGAATGCTGCAAAGGGAGCAAAGAAAGAGATAACGATTGCCATAATAGCGGTTGTGAGAATGGTTACAACCGAGGCATTGCCAGAAATCGCTACGCAACCAACCGACTCACCGTAGGTGGTGTTGGGGCATCCGCCAAAGAATGCACCTGCCATCGAGCCTACGCCGTCACCAAGCAAGGTGCGGTGCAAGCCGGGCTCTTCGAGAAGATCGGATTCGATAATGGAGGAGAGGTTTTTGTGGTCGGCAACGTGTTCTGCAAAAACGACGAATGCAACGGGAATGTATGCAACTGCAATGGTTGCAATGTAGGAGCCGGTAATGTCACCAAAGCCCTTGAACGCGGTAACAAAGGTGAAGTCGGGAACCCACTTCATATTTGCAAATGCGCTAAAGTCGATAACGAGCAGGGCGGAGTTGTCGGTTGCCATGCCGATGAGCGTGAAAATGGTAGCGGTGAGGTAACCTGCAAGGATACCGATGATGAAGGGGATCATCTTCAGCGTCTTTTTGCCATATACCGAGCAAAGCATTACAACTGCAAGGGTTACAAGTCCGCAAATAATAGCAACATAGTTGGAGCCGCCTGCGGGAGCTTTGTTGAGGTCATTAACAGCCGCACCTGCAAGAGAAAGACCGATCAGGGCAACTGTGGGGCCGATAACAACGGGAGGCATCAGCTTGTTGATCCACTTTACGCCAACGAGCTTAATAACGATAGCGATCACTACGTAAACAAGACCTGCCATAACGGCACCAAGAATCAAGCCAACGTAGCCTGCGGCGGTAGAGGTAGCGCCTGCAAATGCAGCACTCATAGGGCCAAGGAAGGCAAAGGAAGAACCAAGGAATACAGGGCTCTTAAATTTTGTGAAAAGAAGGTATACAAGTGTACCGACACCCGCGCCAAACAGAGCCGCAGTCTGTGACATTCCGTGGCCGACAATAACGGGAACGACGATGGTTGCTGCCATAATGGCGAGAAGCTGTTGGAACGCGAAGATGAGGACCTGACCAAACTTCGGCTTGTCCTTTACATTGTAGATGAGTTTCATTTTTCTCCTCCTGAAAATTTTTTGAAGTATCGTAGCTTTTCGGTTTCCGCCCGGATCGCAAAAAAAGAGCCCACCGAGGAAAGAAACGCTTATGGCAGGACTTGCGAACTGAAGCGTGGGGAACCCGAAAATACCTCCGATGAACTTACTGCCATCAAGTATACCACAAAAGCAATCGTTTGTAAACCCCTTTTTCGATTTTTTGTGACAAAAAACATCGTTTATTTTTAGACGAAAAGGAAGAAAAGGATTTAGCGAAACTTCAAAATCCATTGTAGGGGCGACCATTGGTCGTCCGCCTCTAACAATAACCATAAAACAAACAATCAGCCTGTCATCCTTAATATTCGTTAGAAGCGATGGGACGTCGAGGGCGCCGTCCCCTACGAATTGGATTCATTTTTGAAAGCACTAAGGATTTATTGTTTTAAGGGGTATATAAGAAAAATGAAAAAATGCCGGTAGGGGATGGCGCCCTCGACATCCCACCACAAAAGAAAGCGAGCCGCATTGCGACTCGCTGATTTTTCTCATCCTATATATAATTATTCCAGCACGGGCAAGGAAAGTATGGGAGAAAGTCCCGTAGCCGCGATTGCGGCATCAGCTTCGGTTGCGGTCATTTTTGCGCTCACAACGGCAAATTTGCCGTCGGTGATCCAAACGCTGTCCTCGCTCTTAAGAGCCGTCTTTGCTTTCGCTTCGCATCTTGGGCAACCCTCAAATGCGTAAACGCGACGGCAGGGGAGGGCGGAGGCGTTTGCCATATCTGTGTCGGTTGCAACCTGCCAATGGGGCAGACGGCGATCTGTGGAACGTCCCGAGAGGATGTCGAGAATATCTGCTACAACTGCGCTTGCAGTAGGGAGCTTGCCCGCGCCCGCTCCGTAGAAGAGCGCGCGACCGAGCATATTGGTGTCCACCAAAATGAAGTCGGAGGCCAAGCGGTCTTAGGAAGACAAC
>JAZNZC010000029.1:0-19419 GCA_045594745.1 Eubacteriales bacterium | reverse complement strand
GTGTAGCTCTGTTTTTGAGGGGGAGTTGTACGGTTGCCGTTTCGGCTCTTCACCGCACGGCGGCAATGAATTTGTGTATGCAAATGGGCTTGCAGTACACTCATTTTCGATGGTGCGAGGATGGCAGCATTCAATTTTCTTGCACCGCAACCTCTGCGCGACGCTTCCTTGCCGCCTGCCGCAAGCGCGACATTGAAGCCGAAATTGTGGCACATCGCGGACTTCCGACTGTTTTGATGCGTTTGAAGGATCGTGCAGGGCTTATCGTAGGGGCGGTTTTGGCGCTGACGCTGATCGTCTTATCGGGTCTGTTCGTCTGGGATGTGCAGGTGAGCGGAAACGTGGATATGACCGAGGGTGAGGTCATCGAGGAGCTCCGAAAATGTGGCTTCGGTGTGGGGAGTTATCTGCCCGATTTGCGCGTACGTGAGATCGAAAACCGCGTTTTGATGGCATCCGAGCGCATCGGGTGGCTCTCTATCAACACCGAGGGAACGGTGGCACGCGTGCAAGTGATTGAGCACATTTCGGGAAGTGGTGAGGAAGAAAACGGCGCTTCGGGCAAGCGTCCTGCCAATCTTGTTGCCACGCGCGACGGGCAGATCGAATATCTTGAGCTCTATCGCGGCAACGCAGTGGTCACATCGGGGCAGGCTGTTAAGGCGGGGGAGCTTCTTGTCAGCGGTCTTTACGATAGCCTTACGGGTAACTTTCGCTACACACGCGCCGCAGGACGCGTGATGGCACGCACCGAGCGCGTTCTACGGGTGGAAATTCCGCTCTCGTATGAGGAAAAAATCTACGAAGAGCCTTTTTTGCAAGAAATGGATCTTCATTTTTTTAATTTTTCGCAGAAAATTTTCAAAAATAGTGGAAATTCGGACATATTATGTGATATAATAAAATATAATTCACATTTAGGGCGGCTTGGTCGCAACCGACTTCCTGTCTCGCTCTCGTACAACGAAGTGCGCCCTTATCACATCGAACAGCGAGAACGCACCGCCGAGGAGGCGTTAGAGCTTTGCTATGAGGAGCTTTCACAAGGGCTGTCGTCACTTTCGGGCGAGGTGCAGCTTTTGCAAAAAGAGATCGTCACCGAGGTGGGGGAGAGATCTGTTATCCTTGTTTGCACGCTGACTTGCATTGAAAACATCGCAGCGGTGCAGGAATTTGAAATCACGCAGTAAATATCGAAAGGAACTTTATGAACCGAAAGATCATTCGTATGGAACACATAGGTGCTACTGCCAAAATTTTTGGTAATTGCGACAGCAACGCGCACCGCATCGAAAAACAGTTTGGCGTCACGCTCCGCAACCGCGAGACCGAATCGGGAGACTCGATCGTCATCGAGGGGGATAATGAGGAAATGCTGAATGCCGCCGCCGATTGCGTGGCATATTTGCACGACCTTTCTTCCAAAACCGAGGTCATCACCGAGCAATCCCTGCAATACGCCATCGATATGATCGCGGGTGGGCAGGCAAAGGAGCTCGCCGCTTTGGGTGACGCTTGCATCTGCATCACCACGCGCGGCAAGCCCATCAAGCCCAAAACGCTCGGGCAGCAGCAATATGTGGATTCCATTCGCAAAAATACAATCGTGCTTGGCGTTGGCCCTGCGGGAACGGGTAAGACCTTTCTCGCGGTTGCTATGGCGGTCAAGGCTCTGCGAGAGAAGCAGGTCACGCGTATTATTCTCACGCGTCCCGCGATCGAAGCGGGCGAGAAGCTCGGATTCTTGCCCGGCGACCTGCAAAGCAAGATCGACCCCTACCTGCGCCCACTTTACGATGCACTCTACGAGATGCTCGGTGCCGAAACGTATCAGCGCTTGCAAGAAAAGGGAACCATTGAGATCGCGCCTCTTGCTTATATGAGAGGCCGCACGCTTGACGATTCCTTTATCATTCTTGACGAGGCGCAAAATGCCACGCCCGAGCAGATGAAAATGTTTTTGACGCGTCTTGGCTTTAATTCCAAGGCGGTCGTTACGGGTGACCTGACGCAAACCGACCTGCCCAAGGGTCAAAAGAGCGGTTTGGCGACCGTAGTCAAGATCCTTGACGGTATTGATGACATCGGCATCCATTATTTCAGCGAGCGTGACGTTGTTCGTCATCGCTTGGTACAAAAGATCATTCAGGCATACGAAAAATACGACAGAGAGCTCGCTCGCCGCGAGGCAGAACGCCGTGCGGCTGCACAGCAAAAGCTGCGTGCCGAACGCTCTGACAACAAGAACACAAAGTGAGGTTTATTATGAACAGAAAAATGAACTTGCGCATTTATTTTGACAACCATCAGGACAAGCTTCCCCTGACCTACCGCCTCAAAATGCTGGTCAGAGAAGCAGTTGAAGCCACTCTCGACTACGAGCAGTACGGCAACCCCTGCGAGGTCTCGGTGTCCTTTGTCGATAACGACGAGATCCGCGATCTGAACAAAAAATTCCGCGGTATCAACAAAAAGACCGACGTTCTCTCTTTCCCGCTCTTCGATTACGAGGGCGATAGTGAGGAGCCGCCTGTTGACGAGATGCTCGGAATGCTTGGCGACATTGTGCTTTCCTTGGAGCAAGCAGATGCGCAGGCAAAGGAGTACGGCCACAGCTTTGAACGCGAGGTAGCTTTCCTCACGGTGCACTCAATGCTACACCTTTTGGGATACGATCACGAAACGGGCGAGGAGGACGAGGCCGATATGCGCCGCCGTCAGAGCGACATTATGGATCTGATGGGGCTGACCGTAAAAACGGAGGCGTAAAGAATGGCACGTAATGATCGTGTTGAAGAGCCCCTGCAACAAAAGTCGGTCAGCATCGAAAGCAAGCTTCCGGGCAGGGGTGAGGAGGAGAAGCAGGCGCGCGAGGTTGATACCGCGGGAAAGACCGAAAACTTCTTTACACGCAACGTCAAGCTCATCACGTTTTTGATCTGCATCGCCATTATTTTTTCTCCTTTTGTGCTCACTTACATCGAGGACACCATCGAAGCCAACCGCGAGGACTCGCGTCCCGAAATGACTGTGGACAATCTCGTCGCCATTGCCAAGCGAGGGAAGGATCTCCGCTTGCGCGACCTTGCCGATTTTGAAGGATATCGCACTGACAGCGAGATGCAAGGAATGAAGTACGCAATGTACCGCATCCCTGTTCTTCACGAGGACAATATCGTTCTCTCAATCAGCTTTGATGCCTCTCTTGACTACGTTTTTCATCTCAAGCTCATCAATCAGGACACAAAGGAAGAGCTCGATCTGCTGGTCGAAGCAGACAAGCTCGAGGAGTTCCTTACAGTTCCCGCAAACTAACCGACAAAAAAGGATTTTTGATTTTATGAAAAGAACCGGATTTATATCAATCGTAGGTCGCCCCAACGTGGGCAAATCCACCTTGCTCAACAGTATTCTGGGGGAGAAGATCGCCATTGTTTCCAATAAACCGCAAACTACGCGCAACCGCATTGCAGGTATTGAAACACGCGGTGATGATCAATTCGTTTTTCTTGATACCCCCGGCATTTTCAAGCCGCAAAACAGCCTTGGCGATTTTATGGTCAAGACCGCTACCAGCACTATGCAAGAGGGCGATATGGTTATTCTCGTAGCCGATGCCGGCTACCGTCCCGGTGACGTAGAAGAGGGCATTATCGCTTATCTCAAAAAATCGGGCACCCCTGCTATTCTCGCGCTGAACAAGGTCGACCTCTATCGCCGTGAGAAGATTGCAGAGACGATTGCGGCTTATGCTGCCACGCACGATTTCGAGGCCGTTGTTCCGATCTCTGCCAAAAAAGGCAAGTACGTGGACGAGGTGCTTGACGAATGCTCGAAGCTGCTTCGTGAGGGAGAATGGTTCTACGACGAGGATATGATCACCGATCAGCCCCAGAGACAAATGGTAGCCGAGATCATTCGCGAAAAGATCCTTCGCACACTCGATAAAGAGATTCCCCACGGCGTTGCCATTGTGGTAGAGGAATACCGCGACGAGGGTAGCATTGTTCGCATTCGCGCCGAGATCTTTTGCGAAAAGACCTCGCACAAGGGCATCCTCGTAGGCAAAAACGGAGAGACGCTCAAGCGCATCGGTTCGTACGCTCGCGAGGATATGGAAAAACTGCTTGACGCACAGGTTTATCTCAACCTGTGGGTAAAGGTCAAAGAGAATTGGCGCGACAGCGCGCGCGGCATCCTCAACTTCGGCTATACCGAGGAATAAGATCGAAAGGAAACTGCTATGCGACACGAAAGCATCGACGGCGTTGTTGTGCGCGTGCGTGACTACGGTGACCACGACCGCTATCTGTCGGTGCTCACGGCAGAGGCGGGGAGAATAACCATTCTCTCCAAGGGCGGGCACTCGCTCAAGGGGCCGCAAACCGCTATCAGCCAGCTCTACACCTACGCAAACTTTGAATACTACCGCCGCGGGGATTTCAACATCCTCAAGGGCGGCTCTGCTTATCAGCACTTTTACGCGCTCAGTCTGGATATCGACCGCCTCAACTTGGCGGCGTATCTCTGCGATGTTGCCTGTGAGCTCACCGACGAGGGAGAGCCGGCGACCGAAATGCTACGCCTACTTCTCAATTCGTTGTATGCGATCTCCAAGGATCTTTATCCGCAAGAGATCATCAAAGGTGCGTTTGAGCTCCGCGCTATGGCAATGTCGGGCTACGCCCCCGATTTGGGAGCGTGTTCGATGTGCGGGCGAGATCAAGACGAGCATTTTTATTTGCACATTATGAACGGCTCACTCCTTTGCTCCGAGTGCTTTTCGGCAAAGGGGAAAGAAGCCAAAAAATTCACCGACGCATCCTACGACGACATTCGAGAGAGCGAGACCGTTATGGGGCTCACGCCCGCCGTCTCTGCGGCAATGCGCTATTGCTTGTCCGCTCCTCTTGAGCGACTGTTCGCTTTCGGATTAGAGGAAGCATCCGATGTCGACGACTTTGCCCGCGCCGCACAGACCTATCTGCTCTCTCACCTGGAGAGAGGCTTTGATTCACTCAATTTTTACCACGCAATGCGTAATCCCATTACGCACAAGGAAACCAAGGTATGAATTTTTCACAAAAAACACTTACAACTCTTGAATTTGATAAGATCTGCGAAATGCTTGCCGACTGTGCACCCACCGCGGGAGCACAAGCGCTGGCTCGCAGATTGACGCCGTCGAGCGATGCCGTTGAGGTACTCCGCCGACAGCGTCGAACGACCGACGCGCGCAGACTTTTGGAGACCAAGGGTATGCCGCCTTTTGGCACGGTTATTGACGTCTCCGACGCTTGCGAGCGTGCTGTTAAGGGCGCGGTGCTTTCGATGCGTGAGATCCTTGATGTCGGTCGCCTTTTGCGTTCTGCGCGTCAGGTGGGCGAATATGCCAAGTCCAATCGCACCTTTGAAACTGCACTTGACGAAATATTTGGGCGCTTGCTCTCCAACCGCCATTTGGAGGATAGCATCTCTCGCTCGATTATTTCCGAGGATATGATAGCGGATGAAGCCAGCCGCGAGCTTGCCGAGATCCGCCGCAAGATCCGCGAGTCCAACAACCGCATCAAGGAGACACTCCAACACTATATCAGCGGCTCGTACTCCAAAATTTTGCAGGATAACATCGTCACGATGCGAAACGGACGCTACGTTATTCCCGTGAAGGCAGAGTGTAAAAACGAGCTTAAGGGTCTTATTCACGATACGTCCTCTTCGGGCGCGACAATCTTCGTCGAGCCTATGGCGGTGGTGGATGCCAATAACGAATTGCGTATGCTCCACTCCAAAGAGGAGCACGAAATTGAACGCATCCTGTATTCTTTTTCGTCCGATATCAGCGCGGCATCCGAGTCGTTGCGACTCAACTATCTCAACCTGACCGAGCTTGCATTTCTCTTTACCTGCGCAGAGCTTTCTCTGCGTATGGGCGCGGTCGAACCCCGTATTTCGGGTGACCAAACGGTAGAACTGCGCCGCGCAAGACACCCTCTCATCGATCCCAAAAAGGTCGTTCCCACCAACATTCGCATCGGTGGAGAATACGACACGCTCATCATCACAGGACCGAACACGGGCGGTAAGACCGTAACGCTGAAAACAGTAGGTCTTTTTGCCCTGATGACGCAAGCAGGACTCCACATTCCTGCCGAGCCCGATTCTTCCATTTGCGTGTTCAACCGCGTGCTGGTAGATATCGGCGACGAGCAGAGCATCGAGCAATCTCTTTCCACTTTCTCATCACACATGGTCAACATTGTGCGCGTAATGGAAGAGGTCGATGAAAAGTCTCTCTGCCTTTTCGACGAGCTTGGCGCAGGAACCGACCCCGTTGAAGGCGCGGCGCTCGCCATTGCCATTATTGAATCCGTCCGCCGCGTGGGCGCACTCTGTATGGCAACCACGCACTACACCGAGCTCAAAACCTTTGCGCTTGATACCGACGGCGTACAAAATGCATCCTGCGAGTTCGACGTTGCCACGCTCAAGCCGACCTATCGTTTGATGATCGGCACGCCCGGCAAATCCAATGCGTTTGCGATTTCCTCTAAATTGGGACTTCCCGCAGAGATCATCAACTTGGCAAAAGAGAACGTCAACCGTGATCACCAACGCTTTGAAGAGGTCATTGAACAACTCGAAGCCACACGTCTTGAGGCCGACCGCGCAAGAGACGAGGCAATGCAGCTCAAGCGCGACTACGAAAAGATCAAGAGCGACGCCGAAAAAGAGATCAAAACACGCTTTTTTGAGGTGGAACGCCAAATTGAACGCAACCGCCGCGAGGCTCAGCAGATGTTGGACAGCGCACGCGCATCGAGCGATTTTATCTTCGCACAGCTCGAAAAAGCCAAAAAGGCAGAAGCAGAAAAACGCCTTACCGAGGAGCTTGACGAGGCACGCAGAGCGGTCCGCCGTACCATTCGTGAGGGCAGTGCAAAAATAGACCCCGTAGAAGAAAAGAAGGACGAAAAATACGTGCTTCCGCGCGACCTCAAATGTGGCGACAAGGTATATATCGTCAACATCGATAAAGAGGGCATTCTCCTCGAAACACCCGACAAGAGCGGCTCGGTCTTGGTGCAAGCGGGCATTCTTAAAACGCGCACCAAGCTTTCCAATTTGCAACTCATTGAAGAAAAGCCACAGTTCATCAGCGGCAAGCAAAAAAAGAACGCATCCGATTTTCACGCAAAAGTCAACCGCGACTTCCGCGACGAGATCGATCTGCGCGGTATGCTCGGTGATGAAGCGTGGCAAGCAGTAGATAAATACCTCGACGAGGCCGTCATTGCCAATTTTGGGCGCGTGCGCCTCATCCATGGCAAGGGAACGGGCGCACTCAAAAACGCCCTTTGGCAGCACCTCAAGCACGATCGCCGTGTCAAAAGCTTCCGCATTGCGGCATACGGTGAGGGCGACGGCGGCGTTACTGTCGTAGAGCTCAAATAAGGAGACAAAATAATGAAAACCATCAACGTAACTATTTGGAATGAATTCCGCCACGAAAAGACCGAAGCCGCCTGCAAAGCCGTCTATCCCGATGGACTTCACGCAACCATCAAGGCTTTTCTTGACGTCAACGAAGATATGAACGTGCGTCTTGCCGCCCTTGACGATCCCGACCAAGGGCTTCCCGACGAGGTTTTGAATGATACCGATGTCCTTATTTGGTGGGGACATATGGCACACCACGAGGTGTCGGATGCGCTTGTCGAGAAGATCCGCGAGCGCGTTTATCTTGGCAAAATGGGCTTTATCGCCCTGCACTCTGCGCACAAGTCCAAGCCCTTCCGCGCCATTTTGGGAACGAACGGTAACCTCTCTTGGGGAAGAGAACAAAAGGAGATCGTATGGACACTGCTTCCCGCACACGAGATCGCGGCGGGCATTCCCGACCATTTCCTGCTTCCCGAAGAGGAACTTTACAGCGAGCCCTTTTACATCCCCCAGCCTGATGAGCTCATCTTTTGCGGATGGTTTGAGGATGGACACGTGATGCGCGCGGGCGCGACCTTCTATCGTGGAGCAGGTAAGGTCTTTTATCTCCAACCGGGGCACGAGACCTGTCGCGCTTACCACGATCCGAATATGCAACGCATCATCACAAACGCCGTTCGTTGGGCAAAGCCCAATGAACTTGGTTATCCCGTCAAGGACGAATGTCCTCACATCACTTGGAAGACCGTTGACGAGTTCAACAAATAATTTAGAAGGGCAATACCGCGCAATTCGCGACTAACGCCTTGATCAAGCAACTACTTGCACCTTTTTCGTCACACTGCAAAAATTTCCTTGGCAATAGATCAACTATTGCCTGTGTCAATTTGATTTGTTTGACGAAAAATCTGACAGCGTATTTGCCTAATCAGAATTGTGCGATATTGCCTTAAAAACGAAGAGTAAAAATATCGGCGCAGAGCTGTCTGAAGTGCCTGCCGAACGGGGAGTTGTCGGTGGGACGAAAAGGGAAATCCCTTGCGGTCGGTATTTTGCATCCCGCTTCATTGGGCTGACGGTGGCAGAAGAATGCCTCCTTTTCGCCAACGAAACGAGGTGGAAGGAGGTTTATTGATTATGAAAAACGAAGTTTCCAAAAAACGCTTGGGGAGCAATTTGCGCCTTTTGGCGGTCTCTGCTTTTCTTGCGGCACTCAGCATCATTTGCGGCAAATATCTCGCGCTTTCTTTAGGCAACGTTCTGCGCTTCAGCTTTGAAAATCTGCCCATTCTGCTCGCAGGAATGATGTTCGGCCCCATCACGGGAATGGTCGTCGGTGCTGTTGCCGACGTTGTCGGTTGCGTAATGGTGGCTTATCCCATCAATCCCTTGGTTACACTTGGTGCGGCTTGCGTGGGGCTTTTTGGTGGACTTTTGTTCCGCCTGACGCGCAAGCTGCCTCTCTTGTGGCAGACCTTTGTTACGGTCATCGCAACGCATCTTGTGGCATCGGTTATCGTTAAAACGATAGGCCTTGCGGCGTACTATGATATGCCACTCCACATCCTGATGCTGTGGCGTTTGCTCAATTACGTCATCGTTGGCGTTGCCGAATGGTTGCTTTTGTATACAGTACTCAAAAACCAGGCTCTGCGCCGCCGTTTTGAAGGCTTGAGAGGATAAGAAAATGAACTACGAACAAGCACTCGAATATATCCACTCGGTCAACTGGGCATTTTGCAAACCGGGACTGGAGCGCATCACGGCGCTTTGCCAAGCCCTTGGAAATCCGCAAAACAAGCTCCGTTTTATCCACATCGCGGGAACGAACGGCAAGGGCTCGACATCTGCTATGCTTGCATCTGTTTTGCAAAGTGCAGGATACCGCACAGGACTTTACACCTCGCCCTACATTCGCACCTTTTGCGAACGCATCCGCGTGAGCGGCGAGAACATTCCCAAAGAAAAACTCGCATCTCTGACCGAACGTATCCGTCCCATTGCCGAAAAAATGGAGGACAAGCCCACCGAATTTGAACTTATCACCGCACTTGCATTCGCTTATTTTGCCGAAGAACAATGCGACGTTGTTGTTCTGGAGGTCGGTCTTGGCGGTCGTTTGGATTCCACCAACGTCATTGAAAATGCCGCGCTTTCCATCATTACGGGTATCGATTTTGACCACACCGCGCTCCTGGGCAATACCATCGAACAGATCGCCGCTGAGAAGGCGGGCATCATCAAGGAAGGTCGACCGGTGCTCTTTGGTGGGGAGAAGGGAGCCGCGCACGATACGGTTTTGCGTGTGGCACTTGAGAAAAACGCTCCCTTTTACACTGTTGATCGCTCTTCTTATCAAGAAAGAGGAGTCACGCTTGAGGGCACACGCTTTGACTATTCTCACTACACCGACCTGCGCCTGTCTCTGCTTGGCGCATATCAACCCTATAACGCCACACTTGTTTTGAGTGCTATCGACCTGCTTTGTGAGCAAGGCTTTGCCATCGACGAAGGGGCAGTACGTTGTGGGCTTGCCGCTGTGCGCTGGCCTGCACGTTTTGAACTTCTTTCGCGCGATCCCATTGTCATTTACGATGGCGGACACAACCCCGAGGGCGTACGCGCCGCTGTTGCGAGCATACAAAGGTATTTTCCAAATCAAAAAGTCAACCTTCTTGGTGGTGTGATGGCCGACAAGGAGAGAGACGAAATGATCGAAACGATGAAGTCCATTGCTGCCCGCGCTTTTGCGGTCACGCCAAACAATTCACGCGCACTCGCGGCCGACGATTACGCCGCACAGCTTGCCTCTCACGGCATCCCTGCTACGTCTTACGCAAGTGTTGCCGAGGGAGTGGAAGCCGCTATCAAATCGAGCAGAGAAGAGAATATTCCCTTGCTTTGCCTCGGTTCACTCTATCTCTATGAGGAAGTCGAAGCCGCCGTCAGAGGCTTGCTTCGTTTCTGAATATAACGTGAGTTCGAAACCATCCTCACGAAAAACAAAACTAAGGAGAAAACAAAAAATGAAAAACACAAAAGCGAGGAACAGCCTCGTTTACATCACAGAGGCAAGTGCCATTGCAGCACTCTATGTAGCCATTACCATTGCCATCGGACCTCTTGGAAGTGCTGCTATTCAATGTCGCATTTCCGAGGCGATGTGCATCCTACCTATCTTCACACCGGCGGCGATACCGGGACTCACGATTGGTTGTCTCATTTCGAACGTGGCTACGGGATGCCTTTGGCAGGACGTTCTCTTCGGTACGCTTGCAACACTCATTGGAGCCATCGGTGCGCGTCTTTTACGCCGCGTGTGGTGGCTGACGCCGCTTCCCACGGTGGTGGCAAACACGCTCATCGTCCCCTTTGTTCTTGCCTATGCTTATCACGCTCCCGAGGGTATTGGCTTTTTGATGCTCACGGTTGGCATCGGAGAGGTCATTTCGGCATACGTGCTTGGCATCGCGCTCTATTTTGCTTTGCGAAAGAACGCGCGCTATATTTTCAAAAACGCGCAAATGTAAAGGATTTTCAAATTCAGGAAAGGAGGTCGCGTATATGGAATTGGATATTATCTTACCCACATCGGTCGCGCGTGCGCTGTCCGTTTTGGAAGCGTGCGGCTATGAGGCTTACATTGTGGGCGGTTGTGTGCGCGATAGCCTTCTTGGACGCACTCCCAACGATTGGGACGTCACAACAAATGCCACGCCCCAAGAAATGAAAGCCTGCTTTAGGGACTTCCGCGTCATTGAGACGGGCATCCGTCACGGCACGCTGACTGTCATTATCGACGGTATGCAGCTCGAAATTACCACCTATCGAAACGATGGGGAATATCTCGACAACCGTCACCCCGTACAGGTGACCTTCTCCCAAAAAATAGAAGACGACCTCTCGCGCCGCGACTTTACAGTGAACGCAATGGCGTATCATCCCCAAAAGGGACTTGTCGACTTGTATGGCGGCAGGGAAGATCTGAAAAACAGAACCATCCGTGCCGTAGGAGATGCCAAGACGAGATTTGAGGAAGACGGCTTGCGTATTCTGCGTGCTATCCGTTTTGCATCGGTGTTGGATTTTTACATTTCCGAGGACACAGCAGGTGCAGTTCACGAATGCAAAGATCTGCTCTCGGGCATTGCCGCCGAGCGTATCCGCGAGGAATTCTGTAAGCTGATTTGCGGCAAGGGAGCGGTGCGTATCCTGCGCGATTATATCGATGTTATCGCGATTTTCTTGCCCGAGCTGCAAAGATGTGTCGGCTTCGCGCAAAACACAAAATACCATTGCTACGATGTGTTTGAGCACACCCTGCAAGCACTCGCGCTTTGCGAGAGCGACGATCTCATTACACGTCTTGGCATCCTCTTGCACGACATCGGCAAGCCTCTCTGCTACACCGAGGACGAGCAGGGCGGGCACTTCAAAGGACACGCCCCCGTGGGCGTGGAGATCACGCGAAGCATTATGCTCCGCTTACGCTTTGATAACGAAACGATACGCAGGATGGAACTTTTGGTAGAATGGCACGACATTCCCCTCTCGGCAGAAAAAAAGCGCGTCAAGCGCCTCTTGCAAAAGCTTTCCGATGCGGATATTCTTCGCCTTTTGGAGATCAAACGCTGTGACCGCCTCGCCCACGCGCCCGATTTCCGCGAGCTACCGTCCGAGCTTGCAGAGATCCCCTTGGTGATCGATGAGATCCGCGCCGAGGATGCCTGCCTTTCCTTGCGCACGCTCGCTATTGATGGTGCCGACCTGATGGCACTCGGTTTGCCGGAAGGAAAGCGGATAGGTGAGATGCTCCACGCGCTCCTCGACGAAGTTATTGAAGAACGCTTGCCAAATGAAAAAAGTGCCCTTTTGCAAGCGGTAAAAGAGCGTATGCAATAAGAAAAAGACTGTTTTGCAGAAGTTGTAAAACGGTCTTTTTCTATTTTCTTAATCACAGATGAAAATAATTTAATTACAGATGTTGAAAAGCCAAAAAAGAAGTGCTATAATAAAAATACAGTATAAAATCAGAACCAATTTTGACATAAATAACGAAGAAAGAAAAGGAGAAAAAAGCAGGATGAAAAAAGAAATAACCGCGTTTTTACTTGCCGCCGGGCTGATGACGTCTTCATTAACTGCGTGCAACCAAATTCCACCAAATGGAGATGATATAAATACAACCACTACAACAACAGAGCAAATCAAAAACGATTCCCCCGCAGGCGGAGAAGAGGTTGGCGAGAAAATCTACTATAAAATTGAGAAAATCGAATTGACCACAGTTCGCTATACCATATATGATGCAAAAGGGAATGTCGTGCTGACAGAGCAAACGGACAGGCCTTTGGAGATCTCTATGCTGGGAGAAAAAGTTGTCGACATTTGCATCGGTATGGGAACGGGTCTTAGTGTCCATAAATACTATAATGTGGAGGAAAATTGCTTTTCACAGGAATATACATATGTAGCGACGGCGACCGAAAACTTGGTAGCTTACATAGATGGTCCCTCTTTGACGGACCGAAAGCTTGTGGTGCGCAACATTTTTGATGTAGAGCTGTTTTACCGCGAATTTGTGCTTGATTTTTCCGAAACAATGACAAACCCGCTTATTGAGGCAAGGTTTACAAATGATGAAATTGGATTGGATTTGGCGTATTATACCGAAAAAACGCCCGTAAAGGTTACCGAAACGCTTCCTATCCTTTCCGACTATGCTGAAAATCAGAAGTTTCATTTGGTTTATTGGTCAAACGGAGACGGAACGTGCTCTGTCAGCGCCAAAGGTGATAGCATTGTTGAAGCGGTCATTCCACCCGTCTCTCCGTTTGGGGAGCGTGTAACTGCATTGGCAAATATGAGCTTTTATGCTTGCAAAAAACTTAAAAGCGTCGTTTTGCCCGGTTCCATTCAATTTATCAATGGCGGGCTTACCTTTGAGGGGTGCGATAGCTTGAGCAGCGTGGTGTATCAAGGCACTGCCGAGCAATGGCAGGCTATCAAGGGTGTCGATCAGCTCTCCTTTGATTTTGATATTCTCTTTGCGCCCGAACAGATGATCACCAAGGAGCAGGCATTTGAAATTGCTCGCGAGTATTGGAAGCAAACCGTACAAAGCGATCCCAAGAGCTATACGTACAGCTTGTCGTTGGATGAAGCCAAAAACGTTTTTGAGATCGTATTGAACAAACGCTCAACCCTTGCACAGGAGCCGTTTACCCCAATCGTTGATGTAATTTGGATTGACTGCTACACGGGTGAGGTTCGTATGCCCGATGAAACGGTTCTTCAAACAACAGTCACCGAGGAGCAGGCAGTAGAGACTGCACGACTCTTTTGGAGTCGCTTCTTGGAAAAAAGTGAAACCAAGTATATCGTTGTATCTGTTGAAAATAACAGATGGGATAAGTCTGTGCACGTCATTATGCTAAAACACCTTGTGCATCTAAATGGAGCACCCTCGCATTATTCAACCGTTGAGGAAATTTGGGTCGACCGTGTAACGGGTGAGGTTCGCTACCCGAGTGCGGCACCGAGCGATCCCGAGGAATACGGTCCGTGGTACTATGTTCCCGAAATTATCGAAACGGGCGATTTTGCAAGCTACGAGGGAATTATCAAACTCTATCGCAACGCGATCAACGAGTTTGAACGTATGCGCTACGAGGATGAAAAGGATTTTAGCCTTCCCGAAAGGTTGGGTATCACAGATAAAACCGAAAAGGAGTGGCTTGAAATACTGGCTACTTCGGGATATCTTCTTTACGGGTCTGGAAATTACGACTGGTGGGCGTATGAAACAATGCACCAAAAGCTCGTTTGCGGATATGCTATCAAGGACCTCAACGGAGACGGAATCGACGAGCTTGTGCTCCTCAATAACAACCATGTTATCGTTGCAATTTTCTCAATGGTTGATGGCAAGCCCATTCTTTTGGGTGACTACATTCCTCGCCGTAGCTGTTGGATCGACGGTGACGGCCTTCTCCACGTAGATGGCTCGGGTGGAGCTGATGTTTTCTCTTCTACCGTTTATCGTATTGCTGAGGGTGGCGGTTCCTTGGAGATGATCATTGAATACGGCGCAGACGGTCACGAGTGGGTGGGCGACGTTGCCATAACCAACTACTATAAAATCGTCAACGGCGAAACGGTTGCCATTACCGAAGAAGAATATCAAGCGTTGAGAGAGCAATATGGAAAATATCACGGCCTTTATGCAGGTGCAACTGCTACTAAGGAGTGCAGTGGACTGCAATTTACTTCCGTTTTTACTGAGGCAGAGGTTGCAAGATATGCCTACGACGCTGTGTTGAAAAATATTATACAGGTGCGTCATAAAGCTAACGCGGAATGGCTTTATCTCAAAGACTGTAAAAGTCCTTACACGCAAACAAGGCTCTATGAAATGAAGGAACATTTGTCCTATGTTTATCAAGATTTGGACGGTGACGGCATTGACGAATTGATCATCGATTGCGGCGACACTATGATTCTGCGTTATTACATGGGCGTTGTTCACTTATACGATTTCACTTTCCGCCAAATGTATGATCTCTCTACCGATGGTACGTTTTCTTGGAACCATACCGGAGAAGATTTTGAATATGGAGCAACACAACTCTATTTTGATGAGAATGAAATAGTTACCCGTGAAGTATGGCGTATTGTGAATGATGGCGAACCCGATGCTCGCTATTATCTTGACGGAACGCAGGTCACATCGGAAGAACTGCAAGCGTACATTGATGCCAACCCCAAAACAGAGGTCACCTTCAACCCCCTTACCGTAGCTACCGAGTGGGTTGATTGGGTCCACCCAAACTACGGCAAAGGATAAATCATAACCACCCGTCAAACGGGTGGTATGCGCGAGGGCTAAAAGCCCAATACTACCTGCCAGCGGCTTAAGCCGCCGGCTTTTGCATTGCAAAAGCCATTTGAAGACTGAAAGGCTTCCCCTTGAGGGGAAGCCTTAAATTGAATCCGCTCTCAAAACAAGGGGTATAACCTTTGTTGTCCTCTACATAGTAGTTTGTTGTCTGTTTCGCGCTCAACTGCCTAAAGGCATTAAAACAAGAGGTCTGTCCGAGACAGACCTCTTTCTTTGTATTGTTGGATTTATTCCTCAATTTCGCTCACAGCGAACGAAAAGCGAAGATTGCCGGTGTATGTATCGGTCTTGGTAATGTCTTTTTGGTCGACGCGAACAAAGCCGCTTTGCTTGCCAACTTCTGTAAAGGAAGCAAAGATCGCTCCACTTTGCAAGGGAGTGTTCACGTCTGCATTGGAGAACACCTCGTAGGGAAGCATCGAGCTTCCGTCAGCATTTCGCAGGGCAAATACGCCATCATCACCGTAAACGCGCACATCGATCTGCTTTCCGTCCAAAAACAGAATTTCGGGCACTTCGATGTCGAATTCTTGCGTATAATACTGTGTTGTCGAGGTGCGTTGCAGATCAGCGGCAGAGATCTCTGTGGGCACGATGATGCTGTAAGTTGGCGAATTTGTTGCAATGACGGTTGCGGTAATATTCGATTCCTCAGCATACAGCGTCACAGACATAGCACCCAAAAGAAGGAGAATGAGAAACATCGAGAAAATTTTAATTGTCAGCTTCATTTTCATTCCTCCTTATCAGTTGATCTCTTCAACAGTGTAGGAGAACACCAAAACACCGTTGTAGATGCCGGATTTTGAAATTTTGCTTTGGTCGATGCAGATCCAAGTGTCAACACTGCCATTTTCGCTAAATCTTGCAAAAATGTCACCGCTGTTGATGGATGTCTGCAAGCTTTCGTCGGCAAACAGTTCAAAGGGAAGAGTCGCGCCGTTTCCATCTTGCAAATAGAAGACGCCGCCTGCATCGTTGGATCTGACCGATACTTGAATCTCTTTTTCGCCAAACAGATTGCCTACGTTTTGGGCTTTAACTGTAAATTTCGTTAAGGCATTGCGATCAGGATCACTTTCATTTGTCTGACGCAATTCACCCACATTTACGGTAGAGGGAATAACGATGGCATACGTGGGAGAGGGAACAGTGGTTGT
This sequence comes from Eubacteriales bacterium, assembly GCA_045594745.1. Taxonomy (GTDB): domain Bacteria; phylum Bacillota; class Clostridia; order Oscillospirales; family CAG-272; genus UMGS1865. Next base: position 2,916 of record JAZNZC010000029.1, on the reverse strand, counting down.
AAACTTCATTGGAACGTCCATCACGCTGGGAGCTTGTCCCATATCGAAGTCGGAGTCGTTGGATGCAAAGACCTTAACAGGCGTTGCCTGTCCTTCTCCAATGGCACCGTTTCCGAGCTGTCCGCAGGAGTTATCACCCCACGTCCAAATAGAGCCATCCTGCGCGATCATTGCACCATTTCGGTACCCTGCGGCAATCGCAGTTGCCACGGGAACTTTCTGTTCTTCCCCAAACAGAGGAACAAATGTGTTCGTTGCGGAGCTTTCATCATTAGGAATTCTCGCGCCTGCGGTAAAGACTTTTCCGTCAACGGTGAGTAGAACCGTTTGTTGATCGGAAACCGCAATGGCAGAGACACCGAGAGAGGTGGTGTCCGATTTCTTGAACACTTTGACAGGGCTTGTGGAGGGTTCGGTATCATTTCCATATTGACCGTAGTTGTTCCAACCTATAAAGCCCATTGTCCCATCATTCAACAAGAAAGCAGAATGATTTGCACTTCGTGCGGAAGCAACAACAGGAGTCGCGGTCTTGGTATCCGGAAGAGCTACGGGAAGAGAGTAAGATGCTTTTTTGTCATTTCCAAGCATATAATTTGCTTCACTGCCCCACGAATAAACCTTGCCGTCAAGATCAATCGCAGCAGAGGATTCATATCCCGCATTGATCTGGGCTACGAATACGCCGTTGAGCTCTTCGATCAGCGTGGGTGTAGCTGAAAATTCAGATGTTGGCTCATATCCAAGTTGAAGCTTGTTATTGAGTCCAAAGGAATACACACTGCCGCCATCGGTCAGGGCAAGAGAGAAACGTTTTCCTGCCGCAACGGCTTTGATATTCTTGCCGCAGAGCCCCTCTACAAGTGTGGGAACAGCAAGACTATCTGAAACATCCGTACCAAGTTGACCTGCCGTGTTGTTACCCCAGGCATAAACGTTGCCGTCGGAGCCCAACATCAGGACGTGGTCATAGCCTGCGCTGATGGATACAGATGTGATACCGTTGGGGAGAGTGATTTTCGTGGGAGAGGTGATGTTGCTTCCGGTCGTATCAGAGGAAGCGGTTCCCAAAACCTTGTTGGAGTTATCACCCCAGCCCCAAATTTCGCCCGATTCGGTTTGCACGATCATAAAATTGTTTCCTACGGCAATCATAGGACCTTTAGAGGGAATGGCTGCCGTTGTGGAAAGCGTGAAAACAGCAGTGAGTGTCAGTAGTATAGAAAGCGATACCAGCAGGCAAAACGCACGCTTTACGTTGTGACGCATAGTAAGGTTCTCCTTTTTTGTCGATTTTTATGGGGAAACTGCTTTTTATTTGAGCATACCTGCAAGAGTATTCTTTGCAGCGGCAAGAGCCTCTGCAATCTTATCGGTATCACGTCCGCCTGCCATTGCGTTGTCGGGGCGTCCACCGCCCTTACCGCCTGTAACGGCGGCAACAGCGCCAACGAGCTTGCCTGCGTGTGCACCCTTGGTAACGGCATCCTTACCTGCTACGGCGAGGAAGTTGAGCTTGCCCTCAGGAGCGATCGCGAGAACGGCAACAACATCATCATAGCGTGCCTTGATCTCGTCTGCAAGAGAACGTGCGGCATCCGCTTGCATATTGCCCATATCGGCAGCAACAAGACGAACGGCACCAACACCTTCAGCTCCTGCCATAATGGAATCGAGCTTGGAAGCGGCAATTTTGGAGTTGAGAGATTCAATCTCTTTCTTCATAGCCGAAATTTCGCTCTGCATTTGAGCGGCACGCTTTGCAAGATCAGAGGGCTTTTGAACCTTCATTTCTTTTGCGGTCTCGGCAATAAGAGCGTTCTTTTCTGCAAGTAGACGGAGTACACCCTCACCCGTGGTAGCCTCAATACGGCGTACGCCTGCGGCTACCGAGGACTCGGAAAGAACCTTGAACAGACCAATCTTTGCGGTGTTATCTACGTGAGTACCGCCGCAGAATTCGATGGAGCTTTCACCCATACGAACAACGCGAACGATCTTGCCGTACTTTTCACCAAACAGAGCCATAGCACCAAGCTTCTTGGCTTCGTCAATGGGCATCTCGGTCATCGAACCGATCTGACCTGCAAGGATTTCAAAGTTTACAATATTCTCTACTTCTGCAATTTCCTCGGCAGTCATAGCAGAGAAGTGTGTAAGTCAAAGCGGCAAACGGTGTCGGAAACATAAGAGCCGGATTGCTCAACGTGGTTACCGAGTACACGGCGGAGTGCGCTTTGGAGCAGGTGGCAAGTCGAGTGATTTCTCATAATCGCCTCGCGACGGCCAACATCTACTCGCGCATCTACAATATCGCCCACTTTCAGGACGCCGTTGGAAACGGTGCCCAGATGAACATAAACACCGTCGGTCTTTTTGGTGTCGGTAACGGTTAAAACCGCCTCACCGCAAACAAGAGTGCCGGTGTCACCGATCTGACCACCGCCCTCACCGTAGAAGGGAGTGGTGTCAAGAATAACGGTGCAGTCACCCTCGGATACTTCACTAACGGACATATCGTCAACGAGAATCGCGAGAACCTTTGCATCTGCAGCCATCTTGTCATAGCCAACGAACTTGGTTGCAGGGATGCCCTCAAGCAGCGACTTGGAAGCGCTGGACCAACCGCTGATGTTAGCACGTGCCTCGCGGGCGCGAACCTTTTGCTCTTGCATCAGAGCGGTGAAACGCGCCTCGTCAATGGCAAGGCCTGCTTCCTCGGCGATCTCGCGAGTGAGGTCGATGGGGAAGCCGTAGGTGTCGTACAGCTTGAATACGTCCTCACCGGTAAGGGTGGTGAGACTGTTGTTCTTTGCATCCTCAATAAGCTTGTTGAGAATAGAAAGACCTGCATCAATGGTAGCATCAAATCTCTCTTCTTCCATAGCGATGACCTTGAGGATATAGTCCTTCTTT
>JAZNZC010000028.1:0-9979 GCA_045594745.1 Eubacteriales bacterium | reverse complement strand
GAACTGCTGTTAATTTGAACTCTTTGCTGTACTCGTTTCGTTCACCTTTTGGCATAATATACCCCTTTCTACGACTGTCATTTTGTCATTTGCTTTTTTCTTAAATATATTATACCACATTCTCTCCGCTCAGGATGACAGGCTGATTTCTTGTTTGGCTATTATCGTTAGAGGCGGGGCGTCGAGGACGTCGCCCCCTACGAGAGATCAACCGTTTTACGCGCTTTTGTTTTAAGAAAGGCACAAATCTATTTGCGCGAGTGATTCAAAAACAACCTTTGTAGGGGACGGCGCCCTCGACGTCCCACCATAAACGATTATTGTGAATAAAAAACGAGCGATTCGTGAATCGCCCCTACAATGGATTATTCTCAACTCTGCACTCTGCACTTTTTCTTCCCACAAAATCCGCTTTCTTATTGACAAACATATTTATTTAGGATATAATAAAAGGGAAGTCTAAACCCTGTGGGAGGTACAAAATGGAGCAAACCAAACTGCAAGCGTTGCGCGAGGCTGCAAGACAGATCCGCATCGGTATTATCAAGAGCACAAACGCGGCAAAATCGGGACATCCCGGTGGCTCGCTTTCCATCGCCGATATTCTGGCGTATCTGTATTTTGAAGAAATGAACATCGATCCCGCCACCCCTGCAGATCCCGAGAGAGACCGTTTCGTTCTCTCTAAAGGACACTGCGCACCGGGACTCTATTCCGCGCTTGCAAACCGCGGTTACTTCCCCGTGGAGGAGCTGACAACGCTCCGTAAGATCGGCGCACGCCTGCAAGGTCACCCCGATATGACCCTCACGCCCGGCGTAGATATGTCGGCAGGTTCGTTGGGACTTGGCATCAGTTCTGCGGCAGGAATGGCGCTGGCAGGCAAGATCGACAACAAGGACTATCGCGTTTACACCATCGTCGGCGACGGCGAGAGCGAAGAGGGACAGGTTTGGGAGGCTTGTATGTTTGCATCCCACTATAAGTTGGACAACCTCTGTGTTATCGTTGACTGGAACGGTTTGCAGATCGACGGCCCCGTTGCCGAGGTTATGAACCCCACCCCCCACGACAAAAAACTCGAAGCCTTTGGCTTCCACGTCATTTCCATCGACGGTCACGACTTCGACCAGATCGAAGCGGCTTTTGCGGAGGCAAAGGCAGTGAAGGGTAAGCCTACCGCAATCGTTGCAAAAACGGGCAAGGGCAAGGGCGTATCCTTTATGGAAAACAAGGTCAACTGGCACGGCGCGGCTCCCAACGACGAGCAATGCGCTCAGGCTTTGGCAGAGCTGAACGCGTAAGGAGGGTATCAAAATGGCAGAAAAATTGGCTACCAGAGAAGCATACGGTTCTGCTCTTGCAGAGCTTGCAGATAAATACGACTTTGTGGTTCTTGATGCCGACCTCGCAGAGGCGACCAAGACCATCAAATTTAAGAAGGCGTGCCCCGAAAGATTCTTTGATTGCGGCATTGCCGAGGGCAATATGATGAGCGTGGCGGCAGGCATTGCCACCACGGGCAAGACGGTATTCGCATCCAGCTTTGCAATGTTTGCCGCAGGCAGAGCATTCGAGCAGGTTCGCAACTCTATCGGATATCCTCATCTCAATGTTAAGATCGGCGCGACCCACGCAGGCATCACCGTCGGTGAGGACGGCGCGACACATCAATGCAACGAGGATATTGCGCTGATGCGTACCATCCCCGGTATGACCATCGTCAACCCCTCGGATGCGGTTGAAGCAAGAGCGGCAGTGGAAGCGGCGCTTACCACAAACGGCCCGTTCTATCTGCGCTTTGGACGCTTTGCAGTACCGGTCATCAACGACACCCCCGACTACAAGTTCGAGCTTGGCCGAGGCGTTTGCGTAGCGGATGGCAAGGATGTTACCATCGTTGCAACCGGTCTGATGGTTTCTATGGCACTCGAAGCTCGCGAGATGCTTGCCGAAGAGGGAATTGATGCACGTGTCATCAATATTCACACCATCAAGCCCATCGATAAGGAAATTTTGGCAAAGGCCGCAGAGGAGACCGGCGCGCTTGTCACCGCCGAGGAGCATAACATCATCGGAGGTCTTGGTGCGGCTGTTACCGAGGCGATTTGCGAAAGCTGTCCCGTTCCCGTTATTCGTGTAGGAATGAATGACACCTACGGACATTCGGGTACTGTTCCCGCGCTGCTTGAGGCGTACGGACTGACTCCCGCAAAAATTGCCGAGGCCGCAAAAAAGGCCATTTCGATGAAGAAATAAATCACGTGGGGAAGGGAGCCGTGCTTTCTTCCCCCGATGTGATGATAGTAGAAAGCGTTTGGCGGGATGTCGAGGGCGCCATCCCCTACCGATTGACATTTTGTTTTGTGATAATTCTTTTATTGCGGGGCGTCGAGGACGTCGCCCCCTACGAGGAATCTTCCCCTGGACTTGTCAACGTTTTATCGTTTTAACAAATTACAAGTGTGCCGAAATTTCATAAGGCAAACAACATTTGTAGGGGGCGACGTCCTCGACGCCCCGAAAATGAATGATTACATGTGAACGAACACGAAAGGAGCAGAAGTCATCTTCTGCAAACAAACTATGAAATACATTTTGGCATCCAAATCTCCGCGCCGTCGTGAGATATTGGAAATGCTCGGTGTCAAATTCGAGGTGATCACCTCGGAGGCGGACGAGAGCAGCGACATTACCGACCCTTATAAGCTCGTTGAGGAGCTTTCTCTGCGCAAGGGACTTGCCGTGCGCGATGCTCTGATTGAGGAGGGACGTGATCTTTCCGACACCGTCATTATTTCGTCGGATACCGTTGTCGCCATCGACGGTGAAATTTTGGGCAAGCCCCACGACGAGGAGGACGCCCGTCGGATGCTCCGCCTCTATTCGGGCAGAGATCACGAGGTCGTCAGCGGCATTTGCCTTATTGGAGCTGATAAGCAAGGCGTTGCCCACGAAGTGACAACCGTCACCTTTGACGAGATGGACGAAGAGACGATTTGCAACTACGTGGCGGCCGCAAAGCCCTACGACAAAGCAGGTGCGTATGCCATTCAAGGCTTGGCATCGGCATATATCGAAGGCATCAAAGGCGACTATTTCAACGTCGTCGGACTCCCCGTGCACCGTATGTGCCGCCTGCACGCACAAATTTTCAAAGAAAATTTGCTGTAAGGGGTAGGCAAACGGAAATCTTTATGATATAATAAATTAAGATACTGTTAATTTTAAGGAGGTGAGCACCGTTGGCAAAGCAGATCGGCATTGATCTTGGTACATCAAACACAATGATATATCTCAAAGATAAGGGCATCGTGTTGCGCGCGCCCTCGGTGGTCGCCCTTGACCGTGCCACAAAAGAGGTTATTGCATCGGGCACGACTGCCAAGCGGATGGTGGGCAAAACGCCGGGCAACATTCTCGCCCTGCGTCCCCTCAAGGACGGTGTTATCACCGACCTGCATACCACATCCCTGATGCTGCACGACTTTTTTGAGCGTATGGATATGACATCGCTCTTCAACCGTCCCGTGGCACTTGTTTGTATTCCTTACGGAGTGACCGGTGTTGAACGCCGTGCCGTAGAGGACGCTACCTTTGAAGCAGGTGCAAAAAACGTGGGACTGATCGATCAACCCATCGCGGCGGCAGTCGGTGCGGGTATTCAGATCTCCAAGGCGCGAGGCGCTATGGTCGTTGACCTTGGTGGCGGCGTTTCGGAGACGGCTATTATTAGCCTTGGCGGCGTGGTAGAGTCCAACTCCCTGCGTGTTGCGGGCAACGAATTGGATATTGCCATTGTCAATTACTTAAAACAAACGCGTAACATTCTCATTGGCGACATCACCGCCGAGGTGCTCAAAAAGCGCATTGGCTCGGCGATACCCGACATCGACCGCGGCACAATGGAGGTCTGTGGCAGAGATCTGCGTACAGGTCTTGCCGTTACCATCGAGGTTAAGAGTGGGGAAGTCAGAGAGGCGATCAAGGAGCCGCTTTCCGAGATCATTTCGATGGTCAAGATGACCCTTGAGGAAACGCCCCCCGAGCTTTCTGCCGATATTTTCGATTTTGGCATCGTGCTTGTCGGCGGCGGTTCACTGCTCCCCGGCATCGACCGTGCCATCAGCGACCGCACGGGTATTCGTGTCATCACCGCAAAACGACCGATGGAGTCTGTCTGCTTGGGACTTGGCAAAATGCTGCAGAGTGCAGGAGATTTCTCCGAGTTCGTCAAATATAAGGTCAAATAAGTTACATCATCAAGGGCGAGCTTCTCACCGCCCTTGTTTTTATCAAGGAGCCGCAAATGAATCAATATCCCGATTATACGTTTTATCAAAATTACGTGCAACCCACGCCGCCCGCAAAGCCGCCTAAGGCTCGTTTGCACATAGGAATCATAGCCGTTGCCATTGCACTGGTCTTTGTTTTGACCTCGGTGGCACAGATCGTTGCTCACGGCATCATATCGGTAATGTATCCCGCCCTTGTCGAGAACGATTGGTATCTATGGGCACTTTCGGGCTTGCCGATGTATCTGTTTGCCATGCCTGTGGCGTATCTCGTTATGCGTCTTGTGCCCGCAAGCAAGCCCCAAAAGCAAAAGCTGAACCCTTTGATGTGGGTGGGCTTCCTTTGTCTGTGCTTCGCGCTTACCTATGGCGCAAACATTCTCGGGCAGTATGTAAGCAATCTGCTCTCCAACCTGACAGGTCTTCAGGTAGAGAACGAATTGCAAGAGATGACCGTCAGCACGCCTTTCTTCATCAATTTGCTGTTTGTGGGCATCCTCGCGCCTGTTTTTGAGGAGCTCTTTTACCGCAAGGCGGTCATCGACCGTTTACGCCGCTACGGAGACCTGCCCGCTATTCTCATTTCGGGCTTGGCGTTCGGACTCGTGCACGGCAATTTCAATCAGGTCTTTTATACCGTCGCTGTGGGAATGTTGCTCAGCTTCATTTACGTCAGAACGGGTAGTGTGCTTTATACCATCTCCATTCACGCCGCATTCAATTTCATTGGCGGTGTATATACCACCGAGCTCATTCGCCGCGTAGGGGAAAATCTTACCCCTGCCGAGGGAGACACCATCGGCTGGGTAATGATGATGGCATATAGCCTCTTTACCATTGTTTCGCTGATCGTAGGCGTTATCTTCTTCATTGCGAACATAGGAAAATTCTGTCGCTCTCTCAAAAAAGGCGAGTACAGCCTCACTCTTGATCAGTGGATGAACGCGATCTTTCTCAACCCCGGCGTGTGGGTGTTCCTTGTGATGATCGCACTCTTGTTTGTTTCCAGCCTTTTGGCATAACCGCTTTTTGATTTTATGAAAGGAGGTGTCCGTTTGAACAATTACAACCATACGTTGCGTTATCTTGGCATCGTAAGTCTGTTTTGCCTGATCTGTGTGATCTATCTCGGCAGACTGTTCTTTATACAGATCGCAGGCCGCGAGAACGAATATACGGCGGACATCACCGTGCGAGAGGTCACCGTACAGGCGGTGCGTGGAGAGATCTACGACCGCAATGGCACAAAACTCGTAGCCAATCGATATAGCTATAACCTGTCGCTTGCCCACGCGCAATTTTTCTCGCTTTCCGTGCACGAGAGAAACGAAGTTTGCCTTGATGTGCAAACCGCACTTGCCAAGCGCGGCGGCTCGGGCGTAAGGGAGCAAAAATTCTTCCCGTTTGACGGCACCTATCCCAATTATACATACAGCGCCGACACCTTGGATGGTGACTCGATCCGTTACTACCGCCTCAAGCGCGTACTGGGCGATGTCGGGCTCAAAACCGATGCCACCGCCATTCAGCTGCGCGATTACTACACCGACACCTACGACCTCTTGCAAACCGATAACCAAGGCAACCGCCGCTTCAGCGATCAGGAGATCGACACCCTCATTCGTATGTATTACGACATCGACGCCACGCGCTTCCGTTCGTCGGGAGAATACGTTCTGTGCGAAGGCGTGGATATGTCGCTGATGACATACATCAAGGAGCAAAACATCAAGGCGGTCAACTTTACCGTCAACGTCGCACGCGAATATTGCTATCCCGGCTACGCATCTCACATTCTCGGGTTGGTAGGGCCTATCTACTCCAACGAGTGGGAATATTACAACGAGCTCGGTTATCAGATGAACGCCATTGTTGGCAAATCGGGTTGCGAGGCGGCGTTTGAAAATTATTTGCGCGGTACGGACGGAAAAGTAAAGATCAAGGAAGACAAAAACGGCAACGTTGTAGAGGTTGAAGTGATCACCGATCCCATCGCCGGCAACGACGTTTATCTCACCATCGACATCGAATTGCAGATAGCCGCCGAGGATGGCTTGGCAGAAAACGTAGCCTACATTGTTGACCGCGCCACCGGAGTGGAGACAGGCTCGGAGTGCAAGTCCGGCGCAGCCGTGGCAATGAACCCCAACACATTTGAGGTGCTTGCCATTGCATCCTATCCCACATACGACCTCACCACCTACAACGCCGATTACAATCTGCTTGCCGAGGACCCCGCACAACCGCTTCTCAACCGTGCAATTAACGGAACTTTTGCTCCCGGTTCTACACTCAAGCCGGGCATGGCGGCAATTGCCTTGACGGATGATGCCATTGTTCGGTCAACGTACATTTCCTGCACGGGCAAATACAAGGGCACCGTCGGTTGCTCGACCTACGGAGATAATCACTGGGGCAGCATCGACGTTATCGATGCCATTGCGTATTCCTGCAACAGCTTTTTCTGCGAGCTCGGCAACAGACTCGGTATTCAAAAAATGGAGAATTATCTGTCCAAGTTCGGTCTCGGACAGTCCACAGGACTCGAGCTTGGCGGCTCAAAGGGTGTTTTGGCAGGCCCGACCTATCGCGGTGAGATCCAAAGCGAGGAGCAATGGCAGCCGGGTATGACATGGCAGGCAGCCATCGGACAATCCGACCATCAGCTCTCGCCTGTGCAAATGGCTTGCTACATCGGCACGCTTTGCAACGGCGGCACGAGATATACGGCGCATCTGCTACACAGCGTCTACCGCTTTGGCAGTGATACCCCCAGCTTTGTTTACGAGCAGAACGAGAGCACCGTTCTCGGTCGCATCGAGCTTGCAGAGGATGACCTCGACACAGTTCTGCGCGGTATGCGCAAGGTGGTCACCGAGAGTAACACCATTGGGCGCTGGATCAACGCAAACACCATCCCCGTAGCCGTTGGCGGAAAGACGGGAACAGCGCAAACGGGAGGCGATTGCGACAACGCACTTTTTGTTGCCGCAGCACCCTACGACGATCCGGACGTCGTCATCTCTGTCGTGCTTGAAAAAGGTTACTCGGGCGGTCTTGCTTCTATGACTGCCGCAAGAATTTTGGAAGCGTATTATAACGAGAAATAAGAAAAAGTCCAAGTCGAAAGACTTGGACTTTTTGGCACACCATGGCGGATTCGAACCGTCGACACCAAGCGTCGGAGGCTTGTGCTCTATCCAGCTGAGCTAATGGTGCGTGTTTTCTCAGTGAAGGTATTATATCACATTTCGTGCCCGATTGCAACCCATTCCGCGCAAAAAAATCCCACACCGTCAATTTTTCATTTCCATTTTTCGGCAAACAAGGGCGTACGATCAACAGTCGCCCCTATCATAAAATACAATTATACTCGTAGGGCGGGGGCTCGTCTCCCGCCGCCGAGAAAAGTTTAGGATGGCAAAACGGTGGGAGCAAGCCCCGTCCTACGTTGGAGCTTATAAATAGAAAAACCCACACACTTTTTCCAAAAACCTCTTGCAATCGGGGCGGGGATTTGGTATAATGAAAGGTAATGAAGCACACAAAGAGGAGTTTAACATGGCAGAAAAGCTTTCTATGCAACCCTACAAGGGCACAAGAGATTTTTATCCGCAAGAAATGAAGCTGCGCAACTGGTTCTTCGGCATCATTCGCCGAGAACTTGAGAACGCCGCATTTGATGAATACAACGGCCCTATGCTTGAATCCTTGGAGCTCTACGCCGCCAAGAGCGGTGAGGAGATCGCCAACAAGCAGACCTACAACTTTATGGATAGAGGTGATCGTCATCTGGCGATCCGCCCCGAAATGACCCCCACCGTCGCGCGTATGGTAGCGGCGAAGATGGGGGAGCTGAGCTTCCCGCTCAAGTGGTTCTCCATTCCCAATATGTATCGCTACGAGGCAACCCAAAGAGGACGTCTGCGCGAATTTTGGCAGCTTAACGTCGATATTTTCGGTTGCAACACATACGAAGCCGATCTTGAGGTCATCACAAGTGCCATTCGCATTATGTGCGCCTACGGCGCGGACGAGACGATGTTCACCGTTCGCATCAACAACCGTCGCTTCTTCAACGATGTCGTTGCCGCTATTACGGGTAAGGATGCCGAGGGTAGCCGTCAGGTTTCCAAGGTCATCGACCGCAAAAACAAGGTCACGCGCGAGAGCTACGAAAAGGATCTCACCGCTCTGGGGCTCTCCGCCGAGCAGATCGCACAGATCGATGCTCTCTACACGATGAGCGTTGAAGAGGCTACTGCGCTCTGTCCCGAGTCAGTTGGTTCTCAGGAGCTTTTGTCTCTGTTTGCGGCGCTCCGCAAGATGGATCTGGACAAGTACTGCATCTTTGATTTCGGTATCATCCGCGGTCTTGATTACTACACGGGCACCGTTTTTGAGGTGTTCGACAATGCTCCCGAAAACAACCGCGCTATGTTCGGCGGCGGCAGATATGACAACCTCGTTGACCTGTTCGTCAAGAACGCGCGCATCTCGGGCGTGGGCTACGGTATGGGCGACGTAACGCTGGAGAACTTCCTGGTGACGCACAATCTTGTTCCCGCAGCGTTCGGTTCTCCCGTTAAGGTGCTTGTCACGCGCTTCGATGACGTTCCTTATGAGGCATACACATCCTTGGTTGAGGATCTGCGCGATGCAGGCATCGTGTCCTCGGTATATTTGGGACAAAAGAAGTTCGGCAAACAGCTTGAATACGCTGTTAAGGGCGAGTACTCGCACGCCATCATTATGGGCGGCGACGAATACGCACGCGGCGTGGTCCGCCTCAAAAATCTCGCTACACGCGAAGAAAAAGAGATCGCCATCGACAACCTGATTGGCGAATTGCAAGCATAAAAGAGTGGGGAAGAGGACACGCGCTTCTTCCCCTGCTTTGTAAGAAATATTTATGGCAGCAGGCTACATTTTTTGATAGAGCGCATACCGCACCAAGGGAGGCTAAATGTAGTAAGCCCTGAAAAAGGAGAGCAATATGGAAAGAAAAAAAGCGTTCATCTACACGGGCGGTACCGTGTTTGATGAATACGTAATAGAAAAACCCGAGGCAGGCGACCTTGTCATCGCCGCTGATGCGGGATATCTGACTGCCAAGCGTATGGGCATTGCCCCCGACGTCGTCCTCGGCGATTTTGATACACTTGGAGAGGCGAACATCCCCGACGGTGTGGAATGTTTGCGCGTTCCCGCCGAAAAGAACGACACCGACACGCAACTTGCCGTCAGTGTCGCCATTGAACGAGGAGCGGAAGAAATCATCATAGTTGGAGGACTCAGCGGTCGCATCGACCATACGCTTTCCACGCTTGCCATCCTCGAGGATTTGTGGGAGCGCAAGGAAAATCGCATCTATGCTATCCTCACCGACGGCAAAAACCGCGTGCGCTTTCTCCGTAACAGCGGAACAATTCTGCCGCGCTCGCAGTATAGATATTTCTCGCTCATCGCTGCCGATGAGGTCGTCAAAGGCGTCACCCTCGATGGCTGCAAGTACCCCCTAAAGAACGGCCGCATCTCGCGCCGACATCAATGGGCGGTCTCCAACGAAATTGATGGCAACTGTGCCCTCATCGAAATCAAACGCGGCGGCGTTTGGGTCATTGAGAGTTTGGATTAAAGGTTTTGAGAGAATGCAGGGGGAACTTTTTGAGAAAAGTTCCCCC
>JAZNZC010000027.1:0-28358 GCA_045594745.1 Eubacteriales bacterium | reverse complement strand
TCGTAGCCATGTCGTTCTGTGGGCCAAGGAGTTGCTGAGCATGGTTGTCTTCCTAAGACCGCTTGGCCTCCGACTTCACGACGGGCGCTCCTTGCTGTAAGAAAGTTCTTGGGGGGAGAGGTTTGGAGAGGGGTACCTTCTTTCAAGAAGGTACCCCTCTCCAAGTCTATTCACTCAACAATCATACTCCACTATAGGCGTTAAAACCGCCGTCAACGGGAACGATAACACCGGTTACAAAGCCGGAAGCTTCGTCGCTGGCAAGCCAGAGAAGTGTGCCGATGAGGTCGGAGACCTCACCAAACTTCTTTTGAGGTGTGCCGGCAAGGATCTTGCCCGTGCGAGCCGTGGGAGTGCCATCCTCGTTGAAGAGGAGTCCGCGGTTCTGGTTGGTTACAAAGAAGCCGGGAGCAATGCCGTTTACACGGATGTTGCAGGGAGCAAAGTGCACTGCAAGCCATTGTGTAAAGTTGGAAATACCAGCCTTTGCTGCACTGTATGCAGGAATCTTTGTAAGGGGGCGGAAAGCATTCATCGAAGAAATGTTGATGATGTTGCCGCCGGTCTGGATCATATCCTCAGCGAATACCTGCGTTACGAGGAACGCAGAGGTGATGTTAAGATCGAATACGAACTTCAGTCCGCTCTCTTCGAGGTCGAAGAAGGTCTTGCAGCCCTCGGTGTCGGGGGTCATATATTCGTTATCGCTGGATGCGCGAGGGTTGTTTCCGCCCGCACCGTTGATAAGGAAGTTTACCTTGCCCCACTTTTCGTGAATGACGTCACGAGCAGCGATGATGCTCTCTTTTACAAGGCAGTTGGTGCCAATGCCGATAGCGTTCTCGCCAATGGACTCTGCAACCTCTTGTGCAGCCTTTTCGTTGATGTCAAGGAGTGCTACCTTTGCGCCACATTCTGCCAAAGCGCGACCGAATTCAGCCATCAGAACGCCGCCACCACCGGTAACGACAACAACTTTATCGGAAAGATCGATTCTGTAAGGAAGCTTCATAATCTTAATATCCTTTCTTATTTCAAGCCCTTCTCAACAGCCTCAAACAGACCGTAGAGATAGGTTGCGCCCAATGCACGGTCGTACAGACCGTAGCCGGGCTTGCCGTCCTCGCCCCAAATGTTTCTGCCGTGGTCGGGACGCACGTAGCCGTCAAATCCTGCCTCTACAAGCGCCTTAACGATGCCGTACATATCAAGGCTACCCATCTCGGTCAAGTGTCCGCTCTCGCAGAAATCGAGTGCGCCGGAGTGAGTGATCTGACGCAGGTGTACGAAATAGGAGCGAGCTGCCAGCTTGGAAGCCATTGCTACCATATCGTTGTCACGTCCTGCACCAAGAGAGCCGGTGCAGAGAGTGATACCGTTGTGTACGTTGGGAACAGCCGCAAAGAGCTTATCGTAGCTGTTCATGCCCGTGATGATACGGGGGAGCCCAAACATATCCCACGGCGGGTCGTCCGGATGGATCGCCATATTGATGCCGGTCTCGTCGCAAGCAGGCATAATGCCGTTCAGGAAGTAAACGAGATTTTCAAAGAGCTGCTCGTGGCTCATACCGCTGTAAGCGTCGAGGAGAGAATTGAGCTCCTCGGATGTGTAGCTCTCATCCCAGCCGGGAAGGTGCAGGTTGTGAGGATCCAGGCTCATCAGCTCCTCATGGTTGTAGGAGAGTGCGTTGGAGCCATCCTCTGCCTCGGTGTGCAGATTGGTGCGCAGCCAGTCAAATACGGGCATAAAGTTGTAGCAGATGCACTTAACGCCTGCTTTGCCCAAGTTGCGAATGGTGGTTGCATAGTTTGCAATGTAGCGGTCACGGGTGGGGAGACCGAGCTTGATGTCCTCGTGTACGGGAACGCTCTCGATAACCTCCATCTCAAGACCCTTCTGGTCGCAGAGCGACTTGAGGCGCAGGATCTTATCCATCTCCCAAACCTCACCCACGGGAACATCATAAACGGCGGTAACAACACCGCTCATTCCGGGGATCTGACGGATATAAGAAAGCGGAATGCTATCCTTTTCTCCGTACCAACGAAATGTCATTTTCATATTCGTTTGTCCTTTCTTTTTTCGTGATTTATAGTCGTGTTTTAATCGTTTACAAATTCAGGAATGCTTTGACGTTGCCATAGCAAACGGCATACATCAAATGCTTTGCGGCGCTCATATCGTATTCTCCGCGCTCAACGTAGCCGCCAACAAAATCGGCAAGGATACGGCGGAAGAAATCAAAGCGCGCATAACTTGCCAAGGAACGGCTGTCGGTCAGCATTCCGAGATTGGTTCCAAGCACCGCGTACTCGGAAACATTTTTGAGCTGCTCGCGAATACCCTCGACGGTATCGTTGAACCACCAAGCCGCACCGACGCGCACGTTCGGGAACGCGCCCGTGAGTGTTGCCATTGCAGGAACGCAAGCAGGGTTGAGGGTGTAAATAACCGTTTTGGGGAGCGCGTTTCTCTTGACAAGAGTATCAAAGAAATAAACAAGAGCGTCAACGTCTACGTGACCGCGCATAATGTCAAAGCCCGAGTCGCGTCCAATGACGCTTGCCGGCGTGCTGTTGACGTTGCGGAAGGTTGCAAAGTGCAACTGCATAACGATGTTATTCTTTGCGTAAAGAGATGCCATAAAGTACATCAGGTGTGAGAAAAGCTCCTGACGCTCACCATCCGAAAGCTCTGCACGTTTTGCATACAACTCGGATGCACGCTCCTCACCAATGTCAGACATAGGCAAGAAATCCATTCCGTGGTCGGCAATTTTGCAGCCCTTGGAAAGGAAATAATCAAGTCTTTCTTCGAGCGCGTTTTTGAGATCGCAGAGCGTGTCGAGCTTTTTGCCAACCGCGCCTTCCAATCTTTCAAGAGCTGACGCATCCATATTCAGGGCAAAGTCGGGGCGATAGGTGGGGCGCACGTTGGTCTCCCCACACATACCGTGCATCGACAGAGGAGATGCGGGATCATCGGTGGTGGCAACGTATTCCACGCGGAACTTTTTGAGAATTTGTTTTGCAGTCAAGGTACCCAGCGCCTCGTTTGCTTTGTTCCAGATGCGCTCGGCACTCTCGGAGTTCAGCGGCTCACGGATATCAAAGAGGAGTTTGAGCTCGAGCTGTGTCCAATAGTAGAGCGGACCGCCGCAAAGGAGCGGAAAGATCTCGGCATATTTGAGGTACTTTTCGTAGTAGCTTGCATCTCCCGTGATATACTTTTCATCCACGCCGCAAAGACGCATAGCTCTCCACTTATAGTGGTCGGCTGCGAGCCACAATTCACCAAGAGACTCGAACTTGCGGTCGTTTTGCAGTTCTGCTTCGTTCAAGTGACAATGGTAATCAACGATAGGCAGATCTTTTACCTCGGCATAAAGTGCTTCTGCCGCGGGGGTGTTCAAGAGAAGTGCATCCCCAAAAAATTCCTTCATAGGTTTCTCCCTTCCCTATCCGTCAGGACAGGATCTCGATTCTTTGGCCGTTTGATTGGTACATAGAAAGGATGAGGCGCACGACCTTTGCGGCCTCCTTACCCGATACACGGAAGGGACGTCCTTCGGCGATGCAGGCATAGAAATCACGAATGAGGATGGCGTGTCCTGTTCCCCAAACGGTTTTGCCAACAAGGTTTGCGTGGTCGCGCGTATCTTCAATTTCAACAGGCTTGCCGTTGAGAAGGACGAAATCATTGCCCGCGATAACGCGTACCTTATCCATAGTAACAAATTGCAACTGAACAGGCAGATCCCCTGTTGCGGCAGTGGTGCCGTAGAAGTGACACATCATACCGTCGGGCAGTTCAAAATGTGCCGTGGCGGTATCCTCTACCTCGATGCAATCCTTGTGATAGTCATTGCTTGTATGTGCCGTAACGTGCGTAGGCATTCCACACAGGTGTTGAAGCAGATCGAGAGTGTGCAACGCCTGATTGATCATCACGCCGCCGCCTTCCTCGAGTATCTTGCCTCTCCACGGGCCGGATGCATAATATTTTGCATCTCTCTTCCAGCTTACAATACCAAGACCCGACTTGACGCCGTGCTCCTTGATGTAATCCATCAGCCACAGCATACGGGGTTCAAAACGGTTTTGTTGGCATACGCCAAGCTGTGCGGTGCTCGCTTCTTCTGCCGCAAGGACAGCGTGCAGCTGCTCCATATTGATGGCAAGCGGCTTTTCGCAAAGCACGTGGATGCCGCGCCCGAGCGCTTCGATAACCATCTGGGCGTGCAAATAGTGCGGTGTGCAGATGTGGATAGCATCGGGCTTTTCTTTCTCTAACAGTTCAACGTAATCGGTATAAACCGGTACGCCTGCAAGCTCGAATTTTTCAATTTTCTCCTGTGCGTGTTCGGGAACGATATCGCACAGAGCGCAGATCTTGTTGCCCGAACCTACGATAGCATTGATGTGGTTGCCCGAGATCGCGCCGCAACCGATGACGGCAATACGGAAAGTTTTCATAGTATAATCCTCATAATTGGTTGGTGGTTTGTTTGCGTTTATTTGACTCCGCCGTAGGATCCCGAAATATCGAGAACTACGTCAGAGGCTTCTTTTCTAACTACGGTGCTCTCTTTGATACGGCGGTTAAGCTCGTCCAGATAAAGATCATCGTCGATGGGAAGCTCTACGGCTCTGTCAAGCCAAGCGGAAAGCAGCATCGCGTTCATCATTTGCACGCTCCCAATGCCCTCTTCTCCTTTGACAAACAGAGGTTCGATTCCCAAAATCGCGTTTGTAAAGTTATTCAAGATTCCAACGTGCTGGTCGTTGCGGCCGTCAGTGGAAACTTCAAAGGTGGTATATTCGGGGTCAACGAATGCTCTTGCCGTGCGGCAGAACTCGCGCTCGTCAACGGCAAGCTGATCGAACATCAAGCGCCCGTTCTCGCAGACAAGACGTCCGCGCGTACCGGTAATTTCAAAACGGTTTGTGCCGGGGGCATCTGCCGTAGAGGTTACAAACACGCCTGTTGCTCCGTTGGGGAACTCCATATAGGCGGTAACATCGTCCTCGACCTCGATATCGTGCCATTTGCCAAAGTGGCAATGCGCGTGTATTTTTGTGGGGAGCATTCCCACGATCCATTGCAAGAGATCTATTTGATGGGGGCATTGATTGAACAGAACGCCGCCGCCCTCACCTCGCCAGGTGGCTCTCCAGCCGCCGATGTCGAAGTAGTTTTGTGAGCGATACCAGTTGGTGATGATCCAGTTGACGCGCTTGATCTCGCCAAGCTCACCGCCCGATACCATCTCTTGCATTTTGCGGTAAAGACAGTTCGATCGCTGATTGAACATCATACCAAAGAGTTTGTCCGACCGCCGGGCTGCCGCATTCATTTCTTTTACCTGCTTGGTATAAACCCCTGCGGGCTTTTCGCAAATGACGTGCAGTCCTGCATCAAAAGCTTCGCTCACCATTTTGGCGTGGTCATACGGCGGAACGGCTATGATAACGGCATCGCAGAGCCCGCTATGCAGCAGTTCGTGATAATCGGTAAAGGCGGCAACGTCCTCGGCGCCCTCAAGTGCCAAGATCGCATCCATTTTGGATGTGCGGGAATTGCAGATGGCGGTCAACACACCGTTTTCAACAAGCCCCGACAAAAAGGATCTGCAATGTGCCGTGCCCATATTGCCGATGCCGACAATGCCAAATCTGACTTTTTGCATTATGCGCGACCGTTCACAACGGGATGTCCGATCTCAGCCAGCATATCCTTGAGCGCATTAACGGCGTAGTCAAACGCCTCGTCGGCGGTAGCGAATACGAATTTGTTCTTGAGTTCCTTGCCGTCAAATTGCTTATAGGACTCGGAAACGAAGAGGTGAGGCTCAACGGTGAGAACGACCTCGCCGTCAAACATCGCGTCGATCTTTTGGAGCGCTTCCTTCAAGCGTCCCTCGCCAGCACCCGCGGGAACAAGTGTGTGACCCTCGTAGAGGCAATCCTTAACGTGCATATATTCAAAGTACGGCAGAGTCGCTTCAAGTCCCTTTACGGGATCGCTCTCGTAGTAAACGTAGTTTGCGGGGTCATAGATGGCGCGCAGACCGGGAACGGATGCCAAAAGATCGGCAACACGCTCGGGCTCCTGACCGTAGATCTCGCTCTCATTCTCGTGGCAAAGGGTGATGCCTGCCTCGGTTGCCTCGGCGACCATAATTTTCATTCTTCTGATTACCTCGTCGCGATACTCATCGAGCTGATCTTGCGGAACAAAAAAGCTGAAAATACGCATACGCTTGGTGTCGAGCGCCTTGCAAACCTCGAGCGCGCGGCGGAAGGATGCCAAGTGAGGCTCGAAATCATCGGTGATCTTATATTTTCCAATGGGAGAGCCGAAGGAAGGAACGATAATGCCCTCGTCATCAAAACGCTTTTTGATGGCTGCCAGCTCTTCATCCGTTTTTGCAAGCACTGCACCAAAGTTCATAGCTCTGGGCTCAATGCAAAAGAGTCCGTTTCTCTTCAGTGCTTCAACCTGTCCGTTAATACCGTTGTGCGCTTCATCTGCAAAAGCGGAGATCAAAAATTTTGCCATAGTGATAGTCCTTTCGTGTTTGTCCGTCCGTGACGAAATGTAGCGTTCGTGTTACCAAAAGGCCTCAAAAATCGATTTTTGGCAACACTTCTTCACTTTAATCCTATTATAACAATTTTATTTGGAAATGTCAATCGCTTTTTTCACAAAAAGTGTTGCAAATATTACTATTTTATGATATAAATAAAGAGGAACAGAGGGCTTTCTATTGCCGCGTGTTCCGAAAACAGCCCCGAAATCCCGCAGAACGGAGACAATGTTATGAAAAAACTGCATCTGGTATCAAACGCACACCTCGACCCCGCTTGGCTTTGGCGTTGGAACGAGGGTCTTGCCGAGGCGATCTCTACCTTTCGCGTAGCCGCAGATTTTTGCGAAGAATATGACGGATATATTTTCAATCACAACGAGGCTCTGCTCTACGAATGGGTAGAAGAACACGAGCCTGCCCTTTTTGCACGCATTCAAAAGCTTGTGAAAGAAGGAAAATGGAATATCATCGGCGGTTGGTATCTCCAACCCGATTGCGTTATGACCTCGGGTGAGAGCTTGCTTTCTCAAATTTCGCTTGGTCGTAAATATTTCAAAGAGAAATTCGGCGTAGAACCCAAAATTGCAATGAACGTTGACTCCTTTGGCCACACGCGCGGACTTGTGCAGATCCTCAACAAGACAGGGTTTGAGGCTTATCTTTCCAAACGCCCCGAGTGGCTTGCAGGCAGTTTTTTGTGGCGCGGTTATGATGCGAGCACCATTCCCGTGCACAGCCTTTATGACGGCTACGGCTCTCTCAAGGGCGAGGCGGTCAAAAAGATCAACGAGCACTTCTCTCACGGCCCCGAGCGCGAGGAATCGATGTGTATGTGGGGCATTGGCAACCACGGCGGCGGCGCTTCTCGTGAGGATCTCGAACAAATCTCCGAACGAATGAAAGTCGGTGACATTGAGATGTTCCACTCCACCCCCGAGGCGTTTTTTGCATCTCTTGACCGCACAAAATTGCGCACCGTGAGCGAATCCTTGATCTCCTCGATGGTGGGCTGCTACACCTCGATGGTGCGTATGAAGCAAGCGCACAGCAAGCTTGAATGTCAAATCGCCATGACCGAAAAGATCATGAGCTATGCTTCCCTTTCTACCGATTTTGATTACGATGCCGACGAGCTGCTCAAGGCAAAAAAGGCGATCGCGTTCTGCCAATTCCACGACGTGCTCCCCGGCTCGGGCATTAAGATGGTCGAGGAAGACGGCTTGCGCACCATGGCTTACGCATCCGAAATCTGCGACAAGCTCTTTACAAAAGCATTCTTCAAGCTCTGCCAAGGACAAAAGAAGGGCAACCGCAAGGAGATTCCCGTTATGCTCTTCAACCCTCACCCCTACCCTGTTGAGGGCGACTTTGAAATGAGCTTTATGCTTGAGGATCAAAACTGGAACGAGGGCGAAAAAACCGTTGCCACCGTTTATGACAAGGACGGAAACGATATTCCCTCTCAAAACGAAAAGCCCAACTGTACCTTTAACCTCGATTGGCCGCAAAAGGTCAGCTTCCACGCAACGCTCGCGCCCGCATCTATCAGCCGCTTTGACTGCCGCCTCGAGACCAAAAACAAGGCAGAATTGCCCGTTTTTGTGTACCCGTCCGATAAAATCGAGGTCAAGAACAAACACGTGACGATGTCTGTCGACCGCGAAACAGGTCTCTTTAGCTTCGCGGCAAACGGCAAGACCTTGGTTGAGAACGGCGGTTCTCTTGAATACTATCGCGACTGCGAGGATGCTTGGGCAATGACTACCGATAACTTCCGCCAGCATCTTTCCACCTTTGAATTGATGAGCGATGCCGAAGCGTGTGACTTTGTGGGCTACCCCGACGACAAAACGCCCAATGTGCGCGTAGTCGAGGACGGCGATGTTCGCACAAAGGTGCAAGCGTTCTTCAAACACAACCGCTCTACGGCAATGGTGGAGTACACTATGCCCAAGAACAGCAATTATATGGATATTGACATTCTCGTCTTTTCGGGAGAACCCAATAAGATGCTCAAATATCACATCGACACCGCATTTTCGGGCGTTCCCGTTGGCGAGAGCGCATTTGGCCGCGAGGAGCTCTTTCACGATGAGAGAGAAGCCGTTTATCACAAATGGTGCGGCATTCACAATGCCGAAAATCGCGTATACGTCATCAATAAAGGCACGCATGGCGGCAGCTTTACCGACCACTCGATGAAGATTTCCCTACTCCGCACTCCCATCTATTCGGCACATACCATCGGCCCCCGTCAGCTCGCACCGCACGACCGTTGGTGCGACCATATGGATATGGGCGAGCGCCGTTTCTCCTTCCGCATCACGGCTGATCCTTGCATCGACCGCGCGGCACAAGCGTTTAATGAAGAACCCTTCGCGCTCTCATTCTTCCCCTCGGGAGAAGGCAAACGCCCCGCCCCCGCCGTCACCCTCGACAACGAGAGGGTTCTCCTCTCTTCGATGCGCAAAACCGACAGCGGATATCAAGTTACGCTCTATAACACGACCATCAAACCTGAAACGGTACACGTTTCTATCCCGATGCTCGGTTACGAATGTGACCTTGAATTTGGAAGATATGAGTTGAAAATAATAGACATCTAAAAGAGACGCAGGGGGAACTTTTTGAAAAAAGTTCCCCCTGCACCCCTTCAAAAACTTTTGCACAAAACACATCCAAATAAAGTTGTTAGTGCACAAACAGACGGGCGGCGCGCGCAAAGAAGGGGCGCGCTTTTGCTGTCGCAAGCGGCTAGGGACCACTAACCCTATCCGCTAAGAAAGTTGCATAGAGACAAATGTAGGGGCGTGCATTGCACGTCCGCGATGATTTATCGTTTTTTGGGCGGACGACCGATGGTCGCCCCTACATTGAAAAACATGATTCTTTGTAGGGGCGAACTACATTCGCCCGTTTTTGTTATCGGTAATCGTTTGTTTTCGGGACGTCGAGGACGTCGTCCCCTACGAGGAATCAAGCACATCACGCGTTCAAAGTTTACTCAAAAAAGAAGAAATAGTCCGCGTAAACAACCGAAAACAACTTTTGTAGGGGGCGACGTCCTCGACGCCCCGCTTTAACAAATTTGAGCAAAATGAAAACACCGCCGAGAGCGACCAAACGGTAACTCTCGGCGGTGTTCTTATGTGCTAATTGTTTTCTATAGGATGATTTAGGCAATCTCTTTCGAGTGCATTCAAAAAAGCGGTTGCTGTATAAACGGTATATTCCCCCACCCTATCTCCAACATCTAAATCTCGACCGCTTTCGGAGTGAATCACTCTTTTTGATGTTGGAAGAATAATGAGAATTTTTGGAGAACGCCCCTCAAAATCATAATGAAAAATTGTCATTCTCCTAAACAAATGGATTTGTCCCAAACGATAATCATAAACGACAGAACCTTCTCCATAGTTAGTCAAAATCATTGTGTCATATTTTCGCAACGAGTAAACAAATTTACATTCGTACCTCGTGCCGCGGTGCACTACCGAAAAATCCGCCTCGTTTTTGCGTCTATTCTCTAACGGAAACACTCCACCGATCTGTTCCAATATTACCTTTTTTGAGTCGCAGAGAGCAGATAACTTTGTAACAAAGGCTTTTCGTTTTCCCACAGCCCTTGCATACCGTGCGAGATAGAAAACCAATTTGATTAACACTAAAATGGCTGCAACAATCCACAACTTGCTCAAGAAGAGCAGAATAACACGATAGCTATTGGCAACACATTCGATGGCGGCAGGCGTAAAAAAAGCGCCCAAGCAATAAATCACAATTATAAACACACATCTTGCAAAAAGATGCAAAATTGTTCCGTTATTCTTTTTTCTTTTCCCCTTTTTTGGCTTGTTATTTGCAATAAACTCTTTAATAAGAGAAACAAGCAACAAAATTTGTAGTGCCCAACAAAAGATCTCCCCATCGTTGTGTGCAAAATATTCGATGGAAAACATAAAAGAAGTGAGAAGAATGCCGCCCTGAAATGCAAAAAACAAGAGTTGTGAGCCTAAAACAAATGCGCTAAAGACAAGAAGTATTCGTAGGACTCTCACGATTTCATTTCAAAATAATGTGCATTCCCAACAAGGATTTTTTTGGGTTTTCGGGAAGCTTCAGAAAACCATCTTCAACAAGGTCACGAATCGCCATCATTCTCATACGGTTCATTTCCATATGAATATTAAAGCCAAGATAGTTGTGCAATATCTCGTGACTATATCTTCTAAAGATCACTTCCATCTTTTTGTAAGTTTCCTTGATGTTTCGAAGCAATTTCTTGTAATTTTTATGTCCACGGAAAATTCGATTGATTTGCTCCAAGGAATCATTTGAAATAACAAGAACATCGGGCACCACATATCCATCCTTGGAAATATGCGCATATTTGCCATCAATTCTGTTCCATACGCTCTTTTCAACATCACTAAAGGATGCAACCAATCGCTTGTTTCGAATGCAATCGCACATCAACATAACCTCTTCGTAGTCGGGTTCACCGCATTGGTTCCACAAAGAATAATCACTATATTTATATGCCCAAAACATATTTTGTTGGTTTCCTGTTCCGTTGTGCCCCGATACCGTTGGCTCGGGAAGTTCTGCTGTTTCATAACCAACAAATCCCCACGTTTCACCGTTGGCGCGCTTGATAGGTGGGCAGGGGCACTGTTCGGTTATCACTTGGGCATTTAACCAGTCTACCATTTTCATAATTGCCCACCAGCAAATCGCATTGTCGTCAATATGCTCCCCGGCAATACCTGTTGCGCGAAGCTCTATCATTTTGTCTTCAAGAATTTCTTGAATCAACTTACTGCGCTCCTTTGAACTACATCTCATTGCGTGGTAAGCATCGATTTGGCAATCCCTATCCAAAATAAAGAAATTGGTAATATATTTATCCTTTTTCTTTTCAAGCAGTGTAGCGCGGTGAAGCACATTTACTTCTTCCTCCATATAGGGGAGCGCGATTCCGAGCTCAATCGAAAGCTCCTCGATTGTAGAAGGGTTGTTGCTTGCCTGGAGCAAAATGTTTTTTTGTATACTTCTTTGCACAGCCGTCCAAGGCAATCCGCTGGGTTGTGGACCGCTTGCGGCGAACGTAATCTCTTCCGGCTTATAACTTCTTTTTCCAAATTCTCTTGCCATATTCATACCTTCTTTCAAAATTTCTCGTGCACGGAAAAGTCGGGACTTGACCGTGTTTTCGGGGAGTGAGAGGGCTGATGCAATTTGGCGAATGCTCTTGCTTTCGATGTAATAGGCGACGACGATGTTGCGATAATCGCTTTTGATGAACGCCAGCTCACGCCGAAGCAGAGACATCTCTTCTCTGTGTATCATTTCATCAAGGATGTTTTCGCTTGTGTCCTCAATTTCATAATCGCCGATGTCGGAACTACTTACCGCCTCTTGGCGGCGGTGCTTTTCGTTTGCCCACCCGGCATAGCAGTTGCGCGCAATTTGCCATACCCAACCCGAGAAGCTTGTGGGAATCGTTCCTTTGTTCAAAGAACCGATAATTTGGAGCGCGATCTCCTGTGTCAAGTCCTCTGCCTCAACTTGATTTCCCGTCTTTTTGAGACAGAAATAGAAGAGTTTTTCCATATAGTTCTCGGCAAATTCTTGAATCATTCGTTCGCGCAGCTCGTTCGCATCTTGCATTTTCTCACCTCCTTCGCTCATATAGTGTGGCATTTTGAAATTTGGTTGCATGGATTTTGAAAAAATTTATTATCTTCAACTTTCTTAGCGGATAGGGTTAGTGGTCCCTAGCCGCTCGCGACAGCAAAAGCGAGGTTTCACCTCGCGCCGACTGTCTATCAGTGAACTAACAACTTTCCTTTTGACCTTTTGTGCAAGAGTTCTTGAAGGGGTGTGGGGGAACTTCTTGCAAGAAGTTCCCCCACGTCTCGTTCTCCTTAATCCTCCACGCGTTCCCCCAGAATGTTGCGGTACTTTTGATAGAAGCTTTCAAAATAGCCGCCGTCGAGGGCTTCGCGGATCTTGCGGGTAAGGTTGTTATAAAAATAGAGATTATGCGTAACAGCAAGCGTCATGCCAACCGTCTCTTTGGCTTTGAGGAGATGGCGAATGTAAGAACGGCTGTAATTTTTGCAAGCGGTGCACTCACATCCCGAATCGATCGGGCGATCGTCGAGCGCGTATTTTTCGTTGGTGAGGTTCATTTTGCCGTGCCAGGTAAACACGTTTCCGTGGCGCGCGTTACGCGTGGGCATGACGCAATCAAAGAAGTCCACACCGTAGTGGATCGCTTCGAGAATGTTGCAAGGCGTTCCAACGCCCATAAGATATCTGGGCTTGTCCTTGGGCATATAGGGCTCGACTGCATCAATAATGCGGTACATATCCTCGGTCTCCTCGCCTACGGCAAGACCGCCAATGGCGTATCCCTCACAAGGAACCTCAGAGATCATCTTCATATGCTCAATACGCAGATCCTCATACGTGCCGCCCTGGTTGATGCCAAAGAGCATTTGGTTGCGGTTGATGGTGTCGGGGAGCGAATTGAGGCGATCCATTTCCTCGCGGCAGCGAACCAGCCAGCGGTAGGTGCGCTCCATACTCTGCTTGCAGTATTCGTGCGGTGCGGGGTTTTCGACGCACTCGTCAAACGCCATAGCAATGGTGGATGCGAGGTTGGATTGAATTTGCATACTTTCCTCGGGGCCCATAAAAATGCGGGCACCGTCGAGATGAGAACGGAATTCTACGCCCTCTTCGGTAATTTTGCGGAGCTTTGCAAGCGAGAAGACTTGAAATCCGCCGCTATCGGTAAGAACCGGACCTTCCCAGTTCATAAACTTGCGCAAACCGCCCATTTGGCGAATGAGCCCGTCACCCGGACGAACGTGCAGATGGTAGGTATTGGAGAGCTCGACCTGACAGTCGACCTTTTTGAGCTCCATGGTATTGATGCCGCCCTTGATGGCACCACAGGTGCCTACGTTCATGAACACAGGCGTTTGAATGTCGCCGTGCACGGTGTGCAGCACACCGCGGCGCGCGCGACCTTCGGTCTTGAGAACCTCAAATTTGTTG
Source organism: Eubacteriales bacterium (assembly GCA_045594745.1). Classification (GTDB taxonomy): domain Bacteria; phylum Bacillota; class Clostridia; order Oscillospirales; family CAG-272; genus UMGS1865. The sequence continues at coordinate 14,695 of JAZNZC010000027.1, read as the reverse complement.
ATTGACATATTGATCCTTTCCGGTAGCAAAAATACAGTTTGCCCCTTGCTTGATTTTACTTTTGTTGATGTTTGTCGCAAAAATTGAATACAGTATCTCTAAAATGCGATTTTTGCGCTTCCGAAAACTTGGCGGTTCGTATGATAACAGGGGGTTCTATCTCGGTGGCGCTAAACAGCAAATAGTAGTAAGATGCGCTATCGCGATGCGGAGAACCGGTTAATTCGCATACATATTCCGATAAATCCTTCCACGCAATTTCCAAGCCCTTGCCAAATACCCTTTTCTCGTGGATTCCGGTGTCGTCAAAGCAGATGGCATATCGCAATACCTTGTTGCGAAACCCGGTAAACAACCAAACAAGATATACAACTGTTAAAACTGACAATTCGATCCACGTCCACAAATCATCGGACGTGTTACACAAAATTGAGACAGCTATAATTGGAAACGCAATGGCAAATATGATACCTGCTACCGTTTGCGGGATGGTGGTTAATTCAATTTTTTGCGGATGAATTTGTAATTTCATAGTTTTTTCTTTGATGTTAAAAATGATCAATGAAGACGGAGCACACAGTTCAGGTGTACCCGTCTGTGGTTGGAAAAATTAGAAGACAACCCTTCCGTCACTCGCAAGCTCGTGCCACCTCCCCTTACACAGGGGAGGCTTGGAGCAAGTATTCGCTCACGTAACTGAAATTCGACTAAAAGGAAATATACTGCTACATTCATTTGAAATTCAATCCATTGGTGCGGCAGTTACTTTTAGCCTCCCCTGTGCAAGGGGAGGTGGGTGCCGTAGGCAGACGGAAGAGTTGGTTGTATCTACATTTGGAAAAACAGTTGATGAATACTCCACTGCCCTATGAAGAGTAACACGAGATAAATAACCACTTGTATTCCCCAATAGAGTGGACGCCTTTGATTCCAGCGGTCAGCAATTTCGGATAGAGTAAATGCCGTAACAATACAGACCGGTAATCCTGTCAGAAGCCAAACTGCATAGTGCGCGATAGGAATGATGGAAAATGCAAACCACAAAAAATAAACGGGCGCACCTATCACAAACGATAATCTATACAAGCGTTTGCGTGTAAGTGTACAAGTCCTTTCATATCCTTTAAGCTTGGTCATTCCAAAATTGCAAATAGCAATAGACGTTCCATACAACAGGATAAACACAAGAAACAAAAGTGTTGGAATGAACCCCGCTATATTCCCATAAAAAGCAAAAAACAGAACACAAAAAATGGAAACACAGATATGTTCTCTAATAAAAGGCTTTAAAAAATCCTTTATAAATCGTCTTTTGTGTTTCATATCAGAACCCCGTTCTGTCGAACTGCTTATCAAGCGTGTGGTGCGACATTTCAAGCGCGACGGGGCGTCCGTGCGGACAGAATGTGATATCGGGAATGGTCATCAGCTTATCGACGATCCACTTGACGTGCTCATCGGCGTATGCCCTGCCCGCTTTGATAGCGGCTTTGCAGGCGGCTTGATAGAGCGCTTTTTCAAAAATGATGTCTCGCGTCAGCTTGACACTTCCCGTGGCATCGAGGATACGACCTGCCATACTGCCCAGCATATCGGGCACGGCGGCACTATCGACCTCTTCGGGAATGGCATCTACCGATACCGTATTGCGCGCATAGCGGAGCGAAAATCCGATTTTTTCGAGTTCTTCGTTGTATTGTTTCAGTGCCTCAACCTCGCCGCTCGTCATCATCACGTCGATGGGAAGCATCAGCATTTGCGAAACCACCTCGACCTCGGCAAGTCCCTTTTTGAGTTGCTCGAACAGAATACGCTCGTGTGCGGCGTGCTTATCGATGATGAGCATCTTTTCTTCAACCTGAACGATGACGTAGGAATTGAACACCTCGCCAACGATGCGGTAAAACGGCACAGCGGGTGCGGTTGTTTCGACGGTTTGCGGAGTAGGTGCTGCTTTTTCTTCTGCTTTTTCTTCTGCTTTTTGAGGTGCAGGTGTCGGCGCGGGAGCGGGCACAGGTGCGGCTTTGGGTTCTTCGACTACGGGGACGCGATTTTCATTCTTCACAGCCTCGGGAATTTCTTTGGGGAGGATGGGAGGCTGTGATGCGGGACGCGAGGAAAGTGCAGAGTGCAGAGTGGAGAGTGCAGAGTTGGAAGATGCGGGGGTGCTCTGTTTATTGTTACTATACAAGTTGCGGTACTCCTCTGCGGTCATACGCGCCTGCGGTTGCGGTTGGGTGCGGTTTTCAAGGTCATAGGAAAGCTGACGCGAAGCGAGACTCTCCACTTTGCCGTCCTTAACAGGGGCGATCGCCTCGGAGACCTTGGGTGCGAACGCACTTTTAGCAGTCCGTTTGCCAAAATTGAGTTGCATCGAGGGGCGTGTGACGTTGCTCTCGAGCGCGGTTCTGACCGTATAGTAGATCGCCTCGAACACCGCTTTCTCATTAGAAAATTTCACTTCCAACTTTGCGGGGTGCACATTGACGTCCACACGCGCAGGGTTGATGCTGATGTAAAGCACGCAACAGGGGAACTTTTCGGGCGGCATATACGAGGTATACGCCTGCTCGAGTGCCGCCATTGCGGTCTTGCTTTTGACAAAACGCCCGTTGATAAAGAAGTTTTGATAGTTGCGATTTGCTTTAAAATTATCGGTTCTGCCGATGTATCCCTTAATGGTAATACCATCGTGGTCGCTATTGACCTCGATGAGGCGCGAGGCAAATTCCTTGCCAAATACGGCGTATATGGTATTTTGCAAATTTCCGTCGCCTGCGGTCTCAAGTTTGAGGTTGCCGTCAACGATGAGGCGGAACGCGATTTGCGGATTGGAAAGCGCGACCTTTTCAACGTTTGCGGTCACTGCCATCGCCTCGGTGACGTCCTTTTTGAGGAATTTTCGACGCGCGGGAACATTTGCAAATAGATTTTCAACAATAACGGACGTGCCCGTGGAGCATCCCTGCTCCCTAACGGACGCGATATTGCCGCCGTGTGCTTCGAGCACCGCTCCAAACTGCGCGTCTGCCGTTTTGGAGATGATGCGAACATCCGAAACCGACGCGATGGCGGCTAAAGCCTCACCGCGGAAGCCGAGTGTCAGAATTCCGTCAAGATCCTCTGCCACTTTGATCTTGCTCGTGGCGTGGCGACGAATGGCTATTGGAAGATCCTCGGGCGTCATGCCGCAGCCGTTGTCGGTGACGCGCATAAAAGTCACACCACCGTTTTGAATTTCAACGGTAATGCGGTCAGCTCCCGCGTCGATCGCGTTCTCCATCAATTCCTTAATGACGGATGCAGGGCGGTCTACAACCTCTCCCGCCGCTATTAAATTGGCTACCGCAAAGGGCAGAACATTGATCTTTCCCATAAAAAATCCTTTCTGGTTCGCGGGAAACTTTTTGAGAAAAACATCGCAACGTTCCGTTGCTACGGTAATATTTCGCAAGCGAAATATTACGTTTCCCGCACCCTTCAAAAACTTTCTAACAGTTTTTGGAAAACAACTTTTGTAGGGGGCGACGTCCTCGACGCCCCGAAATGCTGATGTTGTTTTATTCTTCAAAAATTACTGCAACCTCTTTTTCAAATCAAAGAGGAAGGTCATACACTCCAAGGGCGAGAGCGTGTTGAGGTCAACGGCCTTGAGTTCATTGATGACTTGCTCGTTAGCGACGTCCTCAAAGGAGATGAGGGTGTCGTCCTTGACGGTGGGCTTCTTTTTACCCTTGGCGCCTGTGTCGGCGTCGGTTACGGCGCGCGAGGTCTCCTCAACGGCGGCAAGCACTTCTCTGGCGCGCTTGATGACCTCGTTCGGGAGCCCTGCAAGCTTTGCTACCTCAATGCCGTAGCTATCGTCGGTGGAGCCTCGCACGATCTTGCGCAAGAACGTGATGCCGTCTCCCCTCTTTTTAGCGGCAATGTTGTAGTTGACAATGCCGTCGAACTCTTCTTCCATAACGGTGAGCTCATGATAGTGAGTGGCAAACAGCGTCTTGGCGCCGATCTTGCGGCTGTTGGTGTATTCTACAATGGCACGCGCAATGCTCATACCGTCAAAGGTAGAGGTACCGCGGCCGACTTCATCGTAAATGATAAGGCTCTTTTTGGTTGCGTTTTTGAGGATATAGGATACCTCGTTCATTTCGAGCATAAAAGTGGATTGTCCCGATGCGAGGTCGTCGGACGCTCCTACGCGCGTAAAGACCTTGTCCACAACGCCAATGCTTGCCTCGGCGGCAGGAACGAAAGAGCCGATCTGCGCCATGACCGTAATAAGGGCGACCTGACGCATATATGTCGATTTACCCGCCATATTGGGGCCCGTAATGAGCATCAGGCGGTTTTTATCAGTATCAAGGTGCGCATCGTTGGGAACGAAATAGGTGTCCTTAACGAATTGCTCAACTACGGGATGACGACCGTCCTTGATAATGATCTCGTCGCTTTGCGTAATTTCGGGACGCACGTATTTGTTCTTGCTTGCCACAACCGCGAGGGAGCGATAGGTGTCAAGCTCGGCAAGCAGCGCCGCCGTTTTTTGAATACGCACACTCTGTTCTGCAACAAAGGTGCGGACTTGCCCAAAGAGCTCATATTCGAGTGCTACGGAGCGATCCTTGGCACCGAGAATGGTAGACTCCATATCCTTGAGCTCGGGGGTGATATACCGCTCGCCGTTTGTAAGCGTTTGCTTGCGGATGTAGTGCTCCGGCACTTGATCCATAAAGGATTTGGAAACCTCAATGTAGTAACCAAACACACGGTTGTAGCCGATGCGGAGCGTGCGGATACCTGTCTTCTCTCTTTCTTCCTCGGCAATTTTTTCAAGCCAGGAGTCGCCATCGTCCATAATCTCGCGCAGGGAGTCGAGCTCCTCGCTGTATCCCTTGGCAATCATTTTGCCCTCACGCACGGTAAAGGGTGGGTTTTCTACGATGGCGGCACCGATGCGCTCACATACATCGTCGAGTGTATCAAGTTCTGCATAGATGCGACGGAGTCCGTCACTTGTAGCACCCCCGAGGAGTCTCTTGATCTCAGGCAGCACCATTGCTGTGTTGCATACCGCACGCAGGTCCTTGGCATTTGCGTTGCCGTAGACGATGCGAGTAATCAAACGCTCCAGATCGAGCACGTGGGAGAGCTCCTCACCGAGCTCGGCGCGCAGCATAAAGCTGTTGCAAAGCTCCTCAACAGCGCTCAAACGGTTCTCGATCGCGGACACATTCAAAAGCGGCTTTTCTACCCATTTGCGCAGCATACGCGCGCCTGCCGCTGTTTCGGTCTTATCGAGCACCCACAAAAGCGAACCCTTTTTATCCTTGTTGCGCAGGGATTCGGTAAGTTCGAGATTGCGACGGGTGTTGATGTCCATTTCAAGATACTGACCGTCACTGTAAACGTTGAGTTCACGAATGTAGGAGATGTCTCCCTTTTCGGCTTCCTCAACGTAGTTGAGAAGCGCACCGATGGCAGAGATCATTGCACGATCGTCAAGGTATTCGTCCTTGACCTGCTCGCCAAATTGCGAGAGAACGCGCTGGCGCGCAGAGGCATACTCAAAGCGCGCGTATTGGTTATCGGTGAGAGCAAGGCCTTGGCGTTCGGCAAGGAATTTGCCCACCTCGCCCATATTTGTGCGGCTGAGGTTGACGATGGCTTCGCGAGGAGAATATGTACCAACCTCGGCTTTCAGACGCGCGTCGGCGTTCTCACCCGAAAAGCTGGTGGCGTGCACCTCACCCGTAGAAGCATCGGCAAAGCAAAGGCCGTAGGAAAACTCGCTCATGCAGATGGCACACAGATAGTTGTTGCTCTGCTCGGAGAGCAGGCTCGATTCAAGAAGCGTACCCGGCGTGATCATACGAATGACCTCGCGGCGCACGAGTCCCTTTGCAAGAGCGGGATCCTCTACCTGCTCGCAGATGGCGACCTTGTAGTTCTTTTCGATCAACTTTCCAACGTATCCCTCATAGGAGTGGAACGGAACGCCGCACATGGGTGCGCGTTCAGCCTCGCCGCAATCTCTACCTGTAAGAGTCAGTTCCAATTCGCGCGAGGCAATGATGGCGTCGTCAAAGAACATCTCGTAAAAATCTCCGAGACGGTAAAAAACGATATAATCCTTATACTGATTTTTGATTTCCCAATATTGCTCCATCATCGGAGTCATGGCAGTATCTCCTTATCGGTAAAAATGAGAATTTGAAAAATTAGTGGCAACCACCGCAGGTACTGCAGTTGTGTGTGCAGCCCGAGGGCTCCTCGCCGGTGATCTGCGTCATAATGGTCTGGTTGACGCTGTTCATCAGCTCGTTAACAACCGCTTGCGCGCGGTTAAGCTCCTCAAAAGCAGGATTCTTGACGATCAAATCATAAAGCTCGTCGATACGGCGTTGGATGCTCCCAATGAGATCCATATCGCGGTCGTCCTGTGTAACGGCCTTTTGCATTGCTCTCTGTTGAACGTCGTATTCAACAAGATAGGTTTGCAGTTCTTTGTTCTCTTCGTAAGCGGTTTTGGCGGCCTCGAGCGCTACCAGACGCTCGTCTTCCTTCAGCTTTTGGCCAAGCGCCGATGCAAGTTCAAAAATTTCCATTTTTTATGTCCTCTTTTCTTTTGTTTTACAGTTTTTTGCCCCAGAGCGCAAACGCGTCGGCGCGCTCTACGGTGACGTTGATAAATTTGCCAACGTCGTTCTCGTCGCCTTCAAAAAAGGCGATCTTGTTGCCCTCGGTTCTACCCGAATAGAGGGCTTCGTTCCCTTTGCTGATACCGTCGCACAGCACACGGAGCGTTTTGCCTACCAAAGCATCGTTTCGCTCTTGACCGATCTCTTTTTGCAAGGCAAGAAGTCTATCAAAGCGAACGGCGGTCACCTCGCGCGGAACCTGCTCCATCTCGGCGGCGGGAGTACCCTTTCTTGGCGAATAAATGAAAGAATACAGCATATCAAAGCGCACGCGAGAGAGCATTTGCATCGTTCCTTCAAAATCTTCCTCGGTTTCCCCCGGGAAGCCCACGATAATGTCCGATGTAATGGTAACGTCGGGCATTTTCTCTTTCATATAGTCGACAATGCCAAGATATTTTGCGGTGTCGTATCGGCGGTTCATCAAGGAAAGGATGCGGTCACTGCCCGATTGCATAGGCAGGTGGAATTGATGCGCAATGTGCTTTGACGATGCCATCACATCGATGAGCTTGCGGCTTGCATCCTTTGGGTGGCTTGTCATAAAGCGCAGGATGAAGTCGCCCTCGATGGTATCGAGTTCTGCAAGCAGGTCGGCAAAGTCATAGCCATCGGCGCGGTCCTTGGCGTAGGAGTTGACGTTCTGCCCCAAGAGGGTAATATCCTTGTAACCCTTTTCCACGAGATCACGCACCTCTGCGATGATCTTGTCCTTTTCGCGGCTACGCTCGCGCCCGCGCACATAGGGAACGATGCAATAGGAGCAAAAATTGTTGCACCCGTACATCACCGATACCCACGCGCGGTAATCGCTCTCGCGGCGGATGGGAAGATCCTCGACCACCGTATATTCGGCTTCCTCGGGGCAATAGATGCGCTTGCCCGTTTTGAGTTTTTGACAAAGAAGCTGCGGCAGACGATGCAGGGACGAGGGCCCCATTACAAAATCAACGTAAGGATAGCGGAATTTGATATCGTCCTGACGGTGCTGTTGCGCCATCATACAGCCGCAAACGGCAATGACAAGCGCGGGATTCTTTTCCTTGAGATGCTTGTACTGCCCCACGATGGAGAGCGTTCTCTTTTCAGCGTGCTCGCGAATAGCGCAGGTGTTGACCACAATAAAGTCAGCCTCGGCGGGATCTGTGACGATGACATATCCCATTGATACGCACATTCCTGCAAACTTTTCGCTGTCTGCCACATTTTGCTGACAGCCAAAGGTCTCTACAAACGCGCCGCGGCGACGGCCTGTGGCGTCGAAAATACGATCATTTTCGGCGCGCATAGCATCAATATATCGTTTTTGCTCTGCCGCCGAGAGGGGTGGCAAGGGAGTGTTTTTGTTCATTGGCAATTCCTTTGGATATAATTTGAGCATAATAACTCTATTATATTATACTGTTTATAAAAGAATTGTCAAGATATTTTTCGTAAATTTTCGACTTTGCCTCAATTTTGCCACGCAATTTTCTGTTCTGTCAGCAAGGAAAAACGGTGGAGTTCTCTTCCCTCAAGGTCACATTTGTGAAGATCCACCGCCGAGATGGCGCGGTTCCCATAGGTGGTGTAGTAATAGATTCCGCGATCAAGATTTATGCAGGACGTGTATGCCGTAATCTCGTATTTTTCGTCCGAGAGATGCACGCATCCGCGTACCTGCTCCACAGTTCCCAAAATGTGAAAAAACTGCCCTACGCTCGACATTTCGTCCGTATCGGACATCGAATTATGCAAGGTGAAAGCCGCGCGCACAAAGCGGGATGCAGAAGAAACATCCCCCGGCAGTCCAATCGCTCCCATTCCACGGCTGTAAGGGGTGAGAAGATCCTTGCCAAAATGCGCCTCGGGCGGCTCACGCGTTAATGTCATATAGTCGCAAAGATGCGTGACGTGATAAGAAAACGGCGGATTGTTAGTCAGGACACCCACGGGATTTTCGTATATCTTCACCCCATCGGCAACGCTTTCCACAATGATGCTTTCGTCCTTGTCGGCAATCATCCAATGCAGGGGCGAAAGGGGCAGATCCTTGCCAAACGGCGTGTTGCAAAGGTTGAGACACGAGAGACACCCACGCGCTTCCCTGACGTTCTTACATTGCGAGAGCAGCCAAGGAACAAACTCGAAAGGAGAGACATTTTCTTTTCCTTCTGCGAGCGAAAAATAGCAGGCGTTGGTAGGAAAATTAAGCCCCGCCATCCCAAGTCCACACTCGTTGGCGGCTTCGTAATAAAGGGGGTAGCCATCCCTAACAGTTCCCATCCCGATGATGGCATAATGACTCCCCTGCCCCTTTGCGTGGCGAAAAGTGAGGGGAAAATTGCGTGGCGTGACGACAACCTCCTCGCCATACGAGCATTCAATATCCAGCGTGCGTCCAAAATAGGCGTCTTTTGTTTTGTAGATGATAGCGGTGCACATTTTTCAAATTCTCCTTTTTTCTTTTACTGTTTCCGTTTTGTGGGAGAATTATGAAGAGGGATCAAAAAACGCGCCAAATGCCGTGGCATTTGGCGCGTTATTTCATGAAAATTATTTTATCAGAGCCCACAAGAGGAACAGCTTGCCTGTGTAACGCTCGTATTCCTTCATATCCGCAATTTCAATGTGCTCACCGATCTTTTCCATCAAGAGCTTTGCAGAGGGAGCCTTCCAAGCTTTGCGAGGAGTGCAGAAAGCGAAAAACTTATCATTGACAACGCATTGCAGCCAAAGATTGCCGCTGCCAATGCCAAACTCGGCACGCTTGAAATCCGAGAACGGGATCTCCTTTCTGATGCCAAGCTTTTCGTTGGTGCAAATGATGGATGTATCGGTGATCTCGGCAAAGTAGCCCGTAAAGCCACCGCGTCCCGCAAGAACGCCCTCATCGCCGCTGACCGTCATGTCGAACACCTTGTTGGGATCAAGTCCGTTTTCTTCACAGTATTTCTTCAAAGTTTGCATTTTTTTATTCTCCTTTATTGTTGTTTTTTGTATAGACAAGACTGCCTTCGATCTTGTCGAATTTAATATCAGAATGATCGGCATAATCGAACAGTGAGAACTGCCAATCGACGGGGTATGTATCGAGATAACGGAAGATCTTGTGCATGATCTCGCCGCGCTGTGCATCGGTCCCACCCCAAAAATGGATAACAAATGCGCTGGTAAAGAAGTTTTCGTTAATGGTTTTGCGCACCAGGTATACGTTTTTGATGATATCCTCATCCACCGACATGATGAATGCCAAGATGTTTTCGAGCATTCCCTCGGGCAGATGCTCGGCGCTGAGGCGGTCGGTTTTGGAAAGCACACCCGTCTCGCGGTATTCATCCACATCTCTTTGCGCCAACTGTTGTGCACGCGCGCGGTATTCCAGCAGTTCCTTTTCTCTGCCTGTCATACAGCAGAACGTGCCGATGATCTGCAAGCCTTCATCAACAAAGTTTGCGTTCTTTTCGATGGCGTGATAGAGCAGATCCATTCCCGCCGCATCATAACGGTAAAGAAGCACACAACCCTTTTGAAAATAAGCAAGCGGCGAAGAGTTTTCGTCAAGCTCGGCAATGGCTCTATCGCAAAGCGCATTGGCCTCTTCGTGACGGCATAATTGACGGAGATCGGAAAGAACATCCCCAAAGCCTTCAGCAACCACGGGACGCCCTTGTTCCTCCCAAGCCTTTACGCGCTCGATGGGATCGAGATAGGCTTCCTTTCTATCCTTTTCGTAAGTGTCCTGTGCATCATAAAGCCGTTTTTCGGCAAACGTCAGTGCGTTTTGCACTTCGGCGCGATAGAGAGAGGAGCTTGTATCCTCAACAGGCTCGGCGCGCTCGACACCAAGGGTTTCGAGGCGCATTTTGAGGATGGGGTGTGAGGCATTGTTGGGAAGGATCTCCAAATCCACCATTGCATCCCAGTCCTTGTGGCGCACCTCGATCGCCTTTTGAAAACGCTCGATTTGCTCTTTGAGATAATTCGGATTGGGCTTTTCGGCGGCATAAACGGGAGTTTCATCCTCTACACCGCTTTCCCATTGATATTTTTCATCGTAGCTCAATTTGAGCAGTGCCGATGCGGCCGATTTTGCATTGCCGTGAATAAGCATATCGCGGTCTGCCTCGGTCTCGTGCACCACCGAGGTGGCGTACCAATAGGTCATGTGGTGGAAGAGATAGTAGATGTCGAAAAAGATGAACATATTGCCAACGAACTTCATAAAGGGCGGCTCTTCCTTGCCCTCACCGATCCACGCACCGTACTTTATTTCGTATTCGGTGTCGTTGTTTTTGTCGGCTACGTGTGAAAATTCGTGCAGGAAAATACAATAGAGCTCATCCTCGGAAAGGATATTGAGAAGCACAACGCCAAGCTGCAGATAGTATCTGTCGCGGTGGCGCAGAATGCCTGCGTTGCAGTCAAGCGTCAGCAGAATGGTGATCTCGCCGCGACAATCCAAAGCCTTGGCGGCGCGATCAGCGATAGCGTAAAGCTGTGGATAGTCCTCACGCTTGAGAACAGGAGCGGTTTCATCCAGCTCGGGAGCCTTTCTTTTGTATATTCTGGCGTACGTCGCCCAAAACACCGTTCCCGAATAAAGTATGCATAGGTACATTAAGAAGCTCGTTTCGGTAAAGGAATACAACATTCCGCCAAGTACTGCGGCACACGCGCCCAATAGCCAAACAAACACGGTATAGACCCACGTCAAGCGGCGAATGCGTTGCAGCTTGGAGAGCAGCTTGCCTGATGCCTCTTGCGCCTCTTTGCGGTGACGAAGCATATAGCTTTGCATATCGGCAACCTTGGTTTTGTTCAGTCGCGTTGTGTATTGCTTGGCGGCGATCAGATTTGCCGCAAGAAGAAACAGCGGCAGAATGGCAAGAACCGCCATCACGATCATCGCCACCGTGCTGGGAGCAAACCCATGCCACACGATTCCCAACAGCAGGATCAAAAACGCCGTGCCGTAAGAAACGAGACATTTCATCCACTTTTTCATAACAGACCTCCCTTTTTGTCGATCATACATTTGTTTGAAAATGTTCTATTATAATAAACGAGAATTGTGATGATCACATCACTCAAAAGAATAAAAAATATTTTTTATTTGATTTGACTGATAAATTTTTCAAATTCGCGCAACAGGAATGCAAAATCGTTTGGCGCATAATAGTAGTGTCCCGAATTTTTGAGTTCGACGACCGAGACGACTGCGTTTTCTTTCAACAGCTTTGCAGATGTAAGCGAAACCAACTCGTCTCTCGCGGATTGATACGCGACCGTTGGCGTTTTGAGTAGCGGCAGGCGTTTTCGCGTTTCTTTCGCCTTGGCGAACAGCTCCAAATATCTCGGCAACCATCCAAAATAGTGGAAAGGATTTTTATCCTGCCCGATGCCATAGCATCGTTTTGCCGCCTGCGCCACCGAATCATCGGGCTTGATCTTATCGAAATAAACCTTGCACAAATTGGAGACCATGCGCGGCTTTGGCGCGATTTTGAATGGGACGGCAAGGAGAAACAATCCTTTGACCGATGAATTTTCGATGGCCCGATCGATGGCAAACAATGTTCCCATAGAGTGTGCAACGATATAGACCTCTTTGTGTGTTGCAGCCAATTCATCAACGGCGTCACGCACTTGCGCTTCCCACTTTTGCATGGACGTATGCGAAAAATCCTGCACAGAACCGCCGTGACCGTCGAGCAAAATGTTGTAAACAGATATCCCCTCGGGAACCCGCGAAACAAGCTCGGTAAAATGATTTGGCGTACCAACAATGCCGTGCACAAACAAAACCGCCGCTCGCGCCAGGGGATTGATACACCTGTATTCCTTGTGTTCCATTGTGTCACCACCTTTCTGCGATTTATTATATCACACTTCCTGTTTGGTGTCAAGGAAAGAATCAGTCAGTAGACATATAGCAACTAAAAAACAAAAAGCACCCACGTGGGTGCTTTTTGTTGTCTTAAACGTGATAAAAGGTATCTAAATATAGGTAATTGCGAGCAAAAGGTGTCCAAAAACACCGGCAACGACCTCAGTTTTTAATGAGTTCCCATTCAGAATAGATCATATTTGCGTTTTTGTCTATATCCCAAGGGTATGTCATGGAAAGATTAAGCAAATATCTTGCAGGCGGCTTGGAAATGTATTCTTTATAGTGCTTAGCCACTTTCCAAAATTCCTCCATTGTATACTGTGTGGGAAGCTTTTCAAGTGCTGTTCTGAATTCATCTTCTTTTTCTTCCGGAAGATCAATCCAACAGTTTGTTATTGAAAGCGGTAGCTTTATTTCAGCAGTGTCAAACTTGTGCCTATAATCCGGATGCTCTTCAAAATATTTTTCTATTTCAACAAGGACATCGTCGGAAACAGGCTTTAGCCAACGGGAGTCCTCGCAGGAAAAATCAATGCGAGGCTTCATTTTTGCCGTGAAGCATTTTTTTAGAACTACCCACTGACCAATAACTTGCCCCTTTTTCCATTTAACGTATTCCGAGTTATAGTCTTCGGTTGCAATACGCGGTTTAATATCAATCAGTTGCCAATAACCTGAACCGTATCCCGTAACAAAATCCCCGATTTTTATTTGGTTCATAAGCTTATCTCCTTTCGTTATTTATTTCATTATATCACAATCTCGCAAATAAATCAAGGCGTAGCCTTGTATATCGTCAAAAGTGAAGTTATGCCTTGCGGCATAGTGAAGTATTGCACCTGCGGTGCAAAGTGAAGTTAAGTGTTCCGCATCCTATCGCGCGAAGCGCACTTCACGAGGCGAAGCCTCGCTTCACGAACTGCTTGCAGTTCTCTTCACGTTCCGTGCAAGCGGAACACTTAGTTGAAAAAAGGACTGCTTTCGCAGTGCTTTTTTCTGGTGGGGGATGGTGGATTCGGACCACCGAAGTGAATGCACAACAGATTTACAGTCTGCCCCCTTTGGCCGCTCGGGAAATCCCCCATATTGTGGGTCACGTTTCGTGACCCTTTGGAGCTGGTGATCGGAGTCGAACCAACAACCTGCTGATTACAAATCAGCTGCTCTGCCATTGAGCCACACCAGCGAATTGTTCATTTGCGAACCGTATTCGCTTTCGCAACGGGAATATTATATCACAAGAGATTTGATTTGTCAAGCCTTTTTTGAAAAATATTTTTATTTCTTTTCTTTCTACATTTCGCAGTACAACATCACTTGACAAATCCATCCTCTTATGCTATAATACCCTTCGACAAAAACACACCCTTGGAGGTCTTTATGAATTCAAAAGCAAAGGAACGCGCATTGTTTTTCCTCGGTATTGCCATTTGCGCGGGCGTGGCAGGACTTTCGGTTCTCTTGGAGCATCTCATTCCCGGTGGACTCTTGGGCGCATCCATCATCGCGCTCTTTATGGGAACCATCATCAACAGTTTTTTTCACCCCGCGTGGATCAAGCCCGCTCTCAAATTTGTATCCAAAAAGATTTTGAAGGTTGCCATCATCCTCCTGGGAGCTTCTCTTTCGGTTGGAACGATTATGTCGGTTGGCAAGATGACCTTCTTTGTGATGATCTTCACCTTCCTCATGTGCTTTGGCGGCGGCTATTTCGTTCGCAAGATCTTCAAATTGAATTGGAAGCTCGGCAACCTGATCTCCGCAGGAACAGGCATTTGCGGCGGCTCGGCGGTGGCGGCTATCGCTCCCGTAATTGATGCCGACGACAAGGATATCGCCTTTGCAATGTCCTCGACCTTCCTTTTTGATATGGTTATGATCGCGCTCTACCCCCTGATGGGCAAGGCTCTTGGAATGAGCGACATCGCCTACGGCATTTGGGCAGGAACATCTGTCAACGACACCGCAAGCGTGGTCGCCTCAGGCTATGCGTTCTCCGAGATCGCAGGCGACTTTGCCACCATGGTAAAGCTCACCCGAACCATTGCTATCATCCCCACCGTCCTCGTTTTCGCCTTTGTTGGCACACGTAAAGTCGGATCTAGCCATGTCGTTCTGTGGG
>JAZNZC010000026.1:0-11880 GCA_045594745.1 Eubacteriales bacterium | reverse complement strand
TCAGCAGCGCCGGCAGGTTCCGCTTGAGCATCCGGATCCGCTTCGCCCGCTTCCGGGCCTTGCGGGCCGCCTCCCGGGCACGGGATGCGGTCAGAGCCTTGTCAACGATCTGCTTGCCTTCGGTGGGGTGCTGTTCCAGATAATCGCCCAGTTCCTCGGTAATGACCGAGTCAACGATACCGCGGACTTCGCCATTGCCCAGTTTGGTTTTGGTCTGCCCTTCAAACTGCGGGTCCGGCACCTTGACACTGATGACATACACCAGGCCTTCGCGGGTATCGGCCCCGCTGACTTTGTCGTTTTTGACGATATTTTTGGCGTAATTGTTGATGGTGCGGGTCAGCGCGGTCTGGAAACCGGTCAGGTGCGTACCGCCCTCGATGGTGTTGATGTTATTTGCAAAGGTGAGCAGAGCCTCATTGTAGCTATCGTTGTATTGCATTGCAACCTCGGCAACCCAGTTCTCCTTTTCGGCCTTCATGTAGATGACCTCGGGATGGATCAGCTCACACTTTTTCTGATTGTTGATATATTCAACAAAGGATTTGATACCGCCCTCGTACATCAAATCGTTTTCGCGATAGGTGCCGTCCTCAAGAGGAGCACGCTCGTCGCGCAAAAAGATGTTGACGCCGCCGTTGAGGAACGCTTGCTCGCGCAGACGTTTGAGCAGCGTGTCGTAATCGAATACGACTTCCTCGAACATTTCGGGATCGGGCAGGAAACGAACGTAAAGACCGTGACGGTCGGTCGCTCCCTCTTCCTTGAACGGGCGCGCGACGTGACCGCGCTCGAACCGCTCGGTATAGCGCTTGCCCTCGTGGCAGTTGTCAATTTCTACCCAAGAGGAAAGCGCGTTTACAACAGATGCACCAACGCCGTGAAGTCCTCCGGAATATTTGTAGCCGTCACCGCCAAACTTGCCGCCTGCGTGCAGAACGGTATAGACCACCTCAAGCGTGGGGATGCCCATTTTGGGGTGGATACCACTCGGGATACCGCGACCGTCATCCTGAACGGATACGCTGTTATCCGGGTGAAGCGTGACCTCTATGCGCTTACAGCGGCCGGCCAGTGCCTCGTCGATAGAGTTATCGACAATTTCATATACCAGATGGTGAAGACCGCGCGCCGAGGTAGACCCGATATACATACCCGGTCTCTTTCGGACGGCCTCAAGCCCCTCCAGTATCTGAATCTGACTTTCGTCATAAACGCGTTGTTCCAGATTTTCCATGTTTTATGTTTCCTTTCTGTTGGTGTCAGAACCTTTGTGATCTTGTCAATGTGGCTAAATTGTTTTTTTGTAGATATAAAGTATGGAACTTTTTTATCTTAATTGTTCGTCATTACACACGATAACCGTTTATTTTCGGGCTGTCGAGGACGTCAGCCCCTACAAAAAGTTGTTTTCTACCACACGCGAAAATGTTTTGTTTATTTCAAATAAAAACAATAAACGCGTGATGTCTTTGATTTCTTGTAGGGGGCGACGTCCTCGACGCCCCGCCCTACAAACAGCTTATAAATTTTTATCAATATACTAATGCGTTGATCTGCCCACGAGCGAGGATGTGGCAAGCTGTGAGAAGCAGATCTTGAATTTTCCCTCTCTATCCTTGTAAAGAACAAAGGATTTGGGAATTTCCTCGGATGCGAAACTGACTGCGCGACGCGCGTCCGCCGCCGAGAGATATTTTTTTGTGATTGCCGAGACGGTTGCTGTGTCGGCATCAAAAATGCCGATGATGTTCCGCTCGCGAATATTTTGATTGTTGCCTACGTGTAGGTACATTAGGGCTCCTCTTTTCTTTTTTTCTCTTGCTTTCTCATTCGATAGTAAAAAACAGCCTCGGGAATGAGAAAACACAGACAAACAACAATGATAATTGTTGCGTATGCTAACGTTTCTGCATTGATGCTTGAATCTAAAAACTCAAGTAAAGCAGTAAACATTTGAAGCACAATCATAACAACTGCTGATATAATGTTTCCTTTTCTTGGTTTTCTTTGTGCCTTGCAGAGTTGATACAACTCATACACACTCAAGCCCAAAATCAACAACAGTAGAAAAGAGATAGAAGAATTTGCTATAATTTCAATAATTTTTTCTTTGTAAGTTTCCATAGTTTATTTTTTATTTACTGATTTCCTTGTTTTGATGTGAAACTAACTTTCTTAATTCACGAAAAATTATTCTTTTGAGGTTTCTTCTTCTGTTTTCTTTCCTTTTGCGCGTTTGTAAAAAACACACTCGAAAGCAAGAAAAGCAGAGAAAAACATGAACATTATGAAAGAAATTGCTATAATTGAAAAACTTGTTGTTTCCGGAAGGAGTGGTATTTCATTTTTTTCCAAGTATGCTGCAAAAACAGTAAGTGCTGAAAAAAGCATAGAACCGACCATAAGACTATACAAAATAATATTTAGTTTTGTAGGTTCTCTTTTCTTCAAAACGAGCTGAATTAAGTTAGAAATTCCAATTCCTATGACTAATACTACGCCAAAAGAAATTTCTTTTATAAAATCTAATAAAGTCATTTTTTCTCCTTTTTAAGCGAAAGTCCCGTTCTCTACCCTTATCATCTTGCCGCCGACGATGCCCGAGGGCTCGCAGGTGGTGATGATGACCTGTCGCTCGCCGATCTTGCCCGAAAGGTACGCGCGGCGCGTGCTGTCAAGCTCGGAGAAAACGTCATCAAAGAGGAACACAGGCTTCTCGCCGCAAACGGTGGCACAAACCTCTCCCTCTGCCAATTTGAGTGAGAGCGCCAATGACCTCTGCTGCCCTTGTGATGCAAATGCTCGTGCAGGCTTGTCGTTGAGCAGAATTTCGATATCATCCTTGTGAATTCCCCAAAGCGTACTCCCCGCTCCGATTTCTCGGTCGTGGCGCGTGTTGAGGAGCTCGAGATATGCCGCCTCGGTCTTTTCCATATTCTCATATTCCTCTGGGGACTGCTTGGAAGAGCCGAGATACACAAGTGTAGGAGTCTCGCGCTCGCCTGTCATTTCACAAAAGAAGCGCTTGACGTGCTCCTCTGCCATTTTGATGTAGCGATAGCGATATTTGGCTATAACAGCGGCCTCGTGCGCAAGCTGTGCCGACCAAAGATCAACAGTGGCATCAAACGTACCTCTGTCATCCTCGGCGGCTCTGATGAGCTGATTGCGCTGCTTGAGTATTTGATTGTACCTTTGCAGGCTTTTGAGATAGACAGGATAGAGCTGTGAGAGCGCAATATCCAAAAAGTTGCGCCGCTCGCCCGGTCCCTCTTTGATAAGCGAGAGATGCTCGGGGCAAAAGAGCACGGTGCGGAAGGCGCCCACAATATCGGAAACTCTTGAGACCTTGACCTTGTTGTGCTCAATATGCTTTCTCTTGCCTGCCATCATACGCACGGTAATATTCTGTCGGCGTACGGAATCGGTAAAATCTAAGGAGACCTCGCAAAACTCCTCACCAAAGCGGATCATTTCCTCGTCGTGAGAGGTACGAAAGCTCTTGCCGAGCGAGGAAAAGTGGATCGCTTCCAAGAGATTTGTTTTGCCCTGCGCGTTCTCACCGCACAGGATGTTTACCCCACTCTCAAACTCGATCTCTGCCGCCTCAATGTTGCGAAAATTGCGAATGGAGATTTTGTTACATTCCATTTATTTGTATTACTCTTTCATTCTGACGGGCAGGAGCATGAAGAGATCTGTGCACTCTTCATCTGCCTCGGCAGGCTCGATGTTGATGCTGGTCAGTGCCGAGGTCATCGAAATGCGAACCTTTTCGGCATCGCTTGCGCGCAGACTGTCAAGCAGGAAGCGGTTGTTGAACGCGATGAGAATACGGTCGCCTTCTTGCTCCACTTCGATTTCATCATAAGTACTGCCAAGCGTGGAAACTGCGGAGATCATAAGGATGCCATCCTCGAACGTAAGCTTTACGTGAGAACGAACGCTGCCTGCGATCTTTTCCTCGGTAACGAGAGCGGCACGCTCCAAAGCGGAAATCATTCTTTCTCTGTCAACCGTTGCAAAAATGCGGTGCGTTTTGAGAATGATGCGGTCGTAATCAATGTACTGTCCCTCGATCAGGCGAGAGAAGAATACCATCTCTCCGATGTTGAACACGATGTTCTTGCGGGACATATAGATGCGAACGTCCTCGCGCTCATCATCCTTGAGCAGTTTGAATAGCTCGTTGACCGTTTTTGTAGGAATAATAAAGGAGAATTTGAGAGAGGAGCCATCCTCGTTCTTGTTCTCGATGTTCGCCTTTGTTGCGCATCTTGCAAGCTTGTAGCTATCGCAGGATACCATCAGGAGCTCGTCGTCGCTGACGCGGAAATAACAGCCGTTGAGCACAGGGCGCTGGTCGTTGGATGCCATAGCGAACATCACCTTTGCAAGCATCTTTTTGAGCACTGACTGACTGACTACAAAGCCATCCTCGGTAACAAGACGCGGAATGGTGGGATAGTCAGCCGCGGGAAGCGCTGTCATTTTGTGGTTGGACTTGCCGCTGGAAATGCAAGCCTGCATATTCTCGCTTACGCTCAGCGTTACAGTCTCACCTTCCATTACGCGAATGGTCTGCACAAACTTTTGCGCGTTGATGATAGCAGCGCCTGCTTCTTCGACCTCTGCTTCCATTTGGATGCGCATACCCTTTTCAAGGTCAAAGGTGGTCATTACACAAGAGCCGTCGGCGTTGGCTTCGATCAAAATTCCCTCTGCTGCGGTGAGAGTGGATTTGCCGGATACGGCACACATCAAGGGAGCGACAGCATCGCTTACGTTTTGGCGGTTGAATATGATCTTCATCAGTATGTTCCTTTCTTGATATTCTCTCGCTCTTTTTGCGCGAAGCGCTATAACGAAAGAATGATATAAATAGTTAATAGTAATATTAGTAGTGCCTGCGGAAACTGTGGAAAGGCACAAAAAGAAGTATCTGTGGTGCGTTTTGCGCTTTTTGCACTCTTTTTTAGGTGTGGAAAATCGGTGGGCAAAAACACGGGAAGAGGGAAAGATGTTGCGTCGAGAGGGCGTTTTGAAGTCTTTTTTCTCTTTTCTTTATCTCTCCTGCTTTTTGTCTTTCCTTGTGAGTGGAAAACTCTTGTGGAAAAAGCGAGAAAAGTAGAGAAAAATCGGCAAGCCCGTCCACTTTTCCACTTTTGCCTATTTTTGGAACTCCACACCGATAACGGTGGGCATCAGCGCAAAAACGACGGTAAAATGCGGATAAACTGTGTAAAATTGAGAAGTTATAAACACCTTTTCCACAGGTGTTGAAAACCATGTGGAAAACTTGGGCTGGGATGTGGAAAACTTAAGGCAATATCGCACAATTCCGATTGCGCAAATGCGCCGTCAGATTTTTCATCAAACAAACCAAATTGATGCAGGCAATAGTGGATCTATTGCCAAGGATTGCCTTAAATATCCTTTTTGAGATCGTTGATATCGGCCATAATAGAAGGATCTTCCATAATCTTATTCTCGATCAATCTGTGCGAGGAGATGATGGTGGAGTGGTCTCTCTCAAAGATCTTTGCAATGCTCGGGAAGGACATCTCTGTCAGCTCTCTGATCAGGAAAATGGTGATATGACGGGTGTTTGCAATATCCTTATTTCTTTTGTTACCCGTCAAACTCTCTCTTGTAATGCCGTATTTGTTGTAAACGGCATTGAAGATCTTATCAACGGTCACGCTGACAGGCTCGGCACCGCCGAGAAGCTCGGAGATGCACTCCTGTGCCAGCTCCATATTGATCTGTTTACCGGAGAGAAAACTCAGTGCCCCCAGCTTTTTGATAGCGCCCTCGATCTGACGAATGTTGGAGCGCAGATTCTCGCCAAGGAAGGTCAAAACGTCATCGGGGATCGTAATGTTGACCTGCTCTGCTTTCTTTTTGATGATCGCAATACGCAATTCCAGATCCGGCGGCTCGATGTCGGCAAGAAGTCCCCACTCAAAGCGAGAGGTCAATCTGTCCTCAAGTGTTTTGATGTCGCGCGGCGGACGGTCGGATGTCAGAATGATCTGCTTCTTTCCGTCGTACAGAGCGTTGAATGTGTGGAAAAATTCTTCTTGCGTAGAGGTCTTACCCGCGATGAATTGAATATCGTCGATGAGGAGCACGTCACAGTTGCGATACTTATCGTGGAACTCTGCCATAGTCTTGTTGGCAAGGCAGGCGATCATCTGGTTGGTAAAATCCTCGCCGCGTGTGTAGATGATCTTGATGTTCGGATTATTCTGCTTCATACGGTTGATGGTCGCGTGCATCAGGTGCGTTTTACCAAGACCGCTGTTGCCGTAAATAAAGAGCGGATTGTAGGTGGAAAGCGACGATTTTGTATCCGACTCGTAATTGGCAGGTCTGTTTGCCACGGCATAGCAAGCGGCGTGAGCAAACTTGTTTGTGCTGCCTACAATAAAGTTTTCAAAGGTGTATTCAAAATTGTAATCGGTGAGCGTGTTCAGAGGGCTCTTGATCTCTTCTTTTTTAGGCTCGGGATCAAGACCAATGACCTGGCTCTTGATGCTGTCCCCTGCCGCGGCAGAGCCCGTGAAGGTGAGGTTCACCTTGACGTCAAAGCCCAAGAGCTGGCAAAACTTTTCCTCAATAGAGGCAAGATATTTGTTTTTGACAATATCAAATTTGAAAGCAGAGGAAATTCCCAGCGTGAGCGTGTATTCCGATGGATTGCTTTGGTCGGCGGCGGAATCTGTAAAAGAAACGACCGTAATTTCACCAAACCAAAGGTCGATCGAGGTTTCGGAAAGCTGGGAGCGGAAGGATTCCTTGACCATATTCCAAATTTCTCTGATTTCTTCGATGTAGTTTTGAGAAGGCATTGGCGATCTCCTTTCAAAGTTTTGTGTCGTGCATATAATTATTTATATTATAACATAAATAATAATATTTTACAACGCCCGCGCGCGTAAATTTCATAAAATTTACAAATAATTAAAAAAATATAGAGAAAATCGGTTGTTGACAACAAAGGAGAAAAAGGGTATAATAGAATAAATCGTTCAAAGGATACTGAATTTTGACAGAAGCGGGGCGTCGAGGACGTCGCCCTCTACGAAATTTGTCTAACAGACGCCTTTCGCGTTAACTGTCTATCCACAAACTATCGACTTACATCCATATAATTTTGTTAGAAAAGTTTTTGAAAGGGGTGTGGGGAAAACTTTTGTCAAAAAGTTTCCCTCACGAGAAAAATGCGATTACACTACGAAATAAAAGGAATGACCTGCGCGGCGTGTGTAGCACACGTGGAGCGAGCGATTGGAAAAGTGATTGGCGAGGGAGAGAATGCAAACGTCTCTCTTTTGACAAACTCGGTCTCGCTCATCGTTGATGACGGCACGAACGTAAAAGGCTTGGAAAGCCGTCTTGCGGCATCTGTTAAGCAAGCAGGATATGAGCTTGTCACCGAAAAACAAGAAAATAAAACAGAAAATAAAGAGACGCAGAAACGCATTGTGAACCTTGTGCTTTCGATATTCTTTACACTTTGCGTTATGTATCTTTCGATGGGCTCGATGGTGGGACTCCCCGCCCCCGCGTTTTTGCGCGGAGCCGAGAACGCCGTTTGGATGTGCCTGGCACAATTTATTTTGACCATACCTGTTCTTATCCTCAACCGCCGCTTTTTTATCAGCGGAGCACGAGCTTTGTGGAACCGCTCACCAAATATGGACTCCCTTATTTGCGTGGGTGCGGGAGCATCAATTCTTTACGGTCTGTTCGCGTTTTTGATGATCGTAACCGCGAAAAACGCAGATACGGTACACAAATACTTGCACGATCTCTATTTTGAATCCGCCGCAATGATCCTTACACTCGTCTCTGTTGGAAAACTCCTTGAGGCAAGAGCAAAGGATAAAACAGCGGATGCCATTCGTTCCCTTTCCACCCTCGCCCCCGCGTTTGTAACAGTTATAAAAGACGGAAAAGAAACACTTACCCCGATTGAAGAACTGCAAAAAGAGGATGTTTTTCTCATTCGTGCAGGCGAGAGAATCCCCGCCGACGGCGTGGTTCTTTCGGGGAGTGGAACGGTCGATGAATCCGCCCTCACAGGCGAGAGTATGCCCGTAGAAAAGAGTGAGGGGAATGAAGTCCGCGCGGCTTGCATATTGCTCTCGGGTGCTCTTACGGTGCGCGCCGAGCGCGTAGGAGAGGATTCCTCTCTTGCACGTATCATTCGTCTGCTCGAGGATGCTGCATCCTCAAAAGCCCCCATCGCGCGTGTGGCAGATAAGGTCAGCGCGGTGTTTGTGCCTATCGTAATGGCTATTTCGGCACTCACGCTCATCGTTTGGCTCATTGCCACAAGCAATATAGAGCAAGCCCTGCGATCTGCCATCTCCGTATTGGTCATTTCCTGCCCCTGTGCGCTCGGTTTGGCAACTCCTACGGCTATTACCGTGGGCATCGGTCGCGCCGCAAAGAAAGGGGTTCTCTTCCGCTCTGCCGAGGCTATGGAAAAGTTCTGCTCTGTCAAAACCATCGTTTTTGATAAGACGGGAACGCTCACCGAGGGCAAGCCTGCCCTGACCGATCTCTACGCCTACAACACGCCAGCCGAGGATGTCCTGCGGCTTTCCGCATCGGTGGAGCATCTATCCTCTCACCCCCTCGCCGCCGCGGTTTGTAGGGGTGCCGAGGACTATGGTATCACGAAATTTGAAACCGTCACCAATTTTGAAAGTTTGACAGGTGTTGGTGCTCTTGGTACTGTTGAAGGAAAAAGCATTCGCATCGGAAAACCGAGTGATGATCTTCTCTCTCAAATAAAAAAGAATGAAAAAGCCACTGAAATGCAAGAAAATACCGCTTTTTCGCTACACGTAGTGCAAAAAAACGGTATTTCTGATATTCGTGAGGATATTCAATTATTAGAAAATCAAGGCAAAACAGTCGTTCTTGTTACACTTGATGATGCTCCCGTAGGCGTGTTGGCGCTTGCTGACCGCATTCGAGAAGAGGCGAAAGAAACCATTCAAAACCTGAAAAAAGACGGTCTTTCAAGCCTGATGCTGACAGGCGACAACGAGCGTACAGCCGCGGCAATTTCCCAAGAGGCAGGTCTTGACGGCTACCGCGCAGGACTCTTGCCCGAGGATAAGGAACGCATCGTGCGCGAGATCTCCGCCACATCTGTGTGTGCAATGGTAGGAGACGGCATCAACGACGCACCCGCGCTTACAAGAGCCGACATCGGCATAGCCATAGGAGCAGGAACAGAGGTCGCCATCGATTGTGCCGACGTCGTCCTCTCGGGCAATACTCTTTCGGGTGTTGCGGACGCTCTTCGCCTCAGTCGTGCAACCTTGCGCGTCATCAAGCAAAATCTGTTCTGGGCACTTTTCTACAACGCCATTTGTATTCCCGTGGCGGCAGGAGTGTTCTACCCCATTCTTGGATGGCAGCTCAGCCCTATGCTCGCCTCGGCGGCAATGAGCTTTTCGTCGCTGTTTGTAGTATCTAACGCACTGCGTCTGCGTATTATTTCACTTCATAAAGGAGAAAAGAAAATGTTTGGTTTGAAAAAGAAAGAAATGATCACTCACACCCTTGCAGTTGAGGGAATGATGTGCAAAAACTGTGTAGCGCACGTTCAAAAGGCGCTGGAAGGCGTTAAGGGCGTAACCGCGGTATCGGTAGACCTCGAGAGTAAAACCGCCACTGTGGAAGCTCCTGCAAGCGTCTCCGTTGAAACGCTTATCGCCGCTGTTACAGCCGCAGGGTACGAATGTAAAGAAGTGTAGAGTGCAGAGTGAAAAATTATAAAGTAAAAGAGCGACCGGTGGTCGCTCTTTTTTATGTTCTTTGTATAAAAAAAGCAGATGCATCATATTATGAAAGGTATTACAAAAGGCTCAAATTGCCCAAAAACAAAAAAGGGGTAAAGTGTTGCTTTTGGTCGAAAAAAATGATATAATACCTTCTACCTAAAGCTTTTCTTTGAAAAAGGGGGTTGAAAAATGGCAGAAAAAAAGCAAAAAGCAAAAAGAAAACTCTATTTTAGAATACTAAAAAAGATAATGAAAATCAGATATAAAGAGCCGCGTTTTATTTATCTTGGTGAGCCGTTTGATAACGGAGCACTGATTTTATCAAATCACGAAGGAACCGACTCCCCTATGTCGCTTGAAATATACTGCGACAAGCCCATTCGGATGTGGGGAGCGCACGAAATGAATTCCGGTCTTGTCAGTCTTTATAAATATCAAACCAAAATTTATTTTCATGAAAAGAAGCACTGGAACATACATCTTGCAAGGCTGTTTTGCCTGATCGCCAGCCCGCTGACACATCTTTTTTATGCAGGCTTTGATCTTATTTCGACCTATAAGGACGTTCGCCTGATCAAAACGCTGAGAGAAAGCATTGAAGCAATAAAAAGTGGAGATAACGTTGTCGTATTCCCCGAAGATTCCACAAAGGGGTATTTGACCGAGTTGGAAGGATTTCACGAAGGATTTGTTCTTCTTGCAGATTTCTGCAAAAAGAAAGGGATGGATCTCCCTATCTACGTTTCTTATTTCAGAAAAAGTGACAGAACCTACATTTTTGATGCTCCTATAATGTATTCAGCGCTTAGCGCCAAATATAAGAGCAGAAAAGAGATAGCAACCTATCTTTGCAATCGCTGTAACGAGCTTGGCAGAATGCAGTTTGATGAAAACGGAAAACCGGTAGAAGAAAAAGCACAGAAAAAAAGCAAGCTTGCTTAAAACGTGTTAAAAAACATCTAAAACGAAGGGCGACCACAGCGGTCGCTCTTTTTTATGATAAAAACAAAACCAATAATCAACCTGTCATCCAAAATTCTTATTGCGTGAGGATTACAAAAACGAGTGAAGTTGAACAACGGTAACGGGTTTGTTTGTCTTTTTTACGTATTGCAGAGTATGCTTTGTGCCATTGGAAGAACCATCCCAAACGATGAGGACAGCATCAGCTATATCAACCATTTGTTCGTTACGAAACAGCGGTGCGGCACGACCGTAAAGATCGTAACGGGGGCGAATAATATACTTTGAAAGATGGTGAAAATCGGCATATTGTTCTGCCAAAGTATCAATTCCAATCGCTCCACCACTAATGATGGTATCCACATTGTTGGAAATATAAGGAGAAAGATCAAATTCTGTAATACTTCGAGAACCCACAACTAATAATTTCATAAAAACCTCTCTATTGAATATATACTTATATAAGTATATACCAAATTAAGTAGATTGTCAAGCGGGTATATATTCGTTAGAATGTATATGGTAAGGGAGGGATATAAATGGTAAGACTCACGATTGATAAAATGTTAGAAAAGCGCGGTATCACTCGATATGAATTGGCAAAGAGAACAGAAATCAAATTTCAAACAATAGACCGTTATTATAAAAATCGTGTTGTTCGTTATGATAGCTATATTTTAGATCGCATCTGCGCTGTTTTGGAATGTGATATGTGCGATATCATTGAATATGTGAAAGAGGATGAAAAATAATAAAGTAGGGGCGACCATTGGTCGCCCGCTTTTGTTGCAAAACGAAAACCACCCGCTTAGCGGGTGGTTCCGTAGAGGCATTTGCCGTTGAGCAATCCCGCCGCGGCGGAAGGCTCCCTTGTGTAAAGGGAGCTGTCACCGAAGGTGACTGAGGGATTGTCTGATAACATTTTTACTTTTCACAATCCCTCCGTCATTTTCTTGCGAAAATGCCACCTCCCTTTACACAAGGGAGGCTTAAGATAGTTGCCACATCTGTGGCGGTGGGGCAATCTTGCAAATGTCGAATGTTTCAGTGGGCTTTCAGCCACGCCGGCAACATGCCCTTATAGGGCTGAGCAAGCCACCGGCTT
>JAZNZC010000025.1:0-11155 GCA_045594745.1 Eubacteriales bacterium | reverse complement strand
ACCTGTTTTTTCTTTTTTTTCAATAGCAAATGGATATCTTAACACATTATTAATTTTTTCGCCCCCATCACACCAAAAAGCAGTAAAAAGCCCCTCAACACCTTGACACCCAAAAAGAAATCTGTTATAATGTTCGGGTATAAAAGAAATATAGTTCATCGGGGTGTGGCTCAGCTGGTAGAGCGGGTGGTTTGGGAGCTAAAGGTCGCTACCCGATCCCCTCTTCAAAAAAGCGAGGAAACGCGAGAAAAACGGAGGAAAAACGAGCATTTGCCGTTTGACCTACCCTCGCAAAAGTGGTTTGACCACAATTTTGACCAGTTCTGTGAGAACTACAATTTCATAAGTTTTTTCACCTTCGAGGTGTAGCTCATCTGGTAGAGCGCCTGGTTTGGGACCAGGAGGCACGGAGTTCGAGTCTCCGCACTTCGACCAAAAAAAGACCGTTTTTGAGGCTTAAAACCCTTGAAAACGGTCGTTTTTTCATCATTCTGCACAATTTTTTATTTTGCAGAAAATTTTGACCACAATTTGACCAGTGCAGAACTGGTCAAAATCTCGAAAAATTTTCGATTCCTTATGTGTTTTGGATTTGCAACTTCAAATCTTGCCTTTTAAATAATTTTTGATAAAATTTTATATAGGTTCAAGTAGAAGTGTAAGATTTTGCGTTCTCGATTGTATATAATAGTGAATCGATTCAAAGACAGAGGTGAGAATATGGAGGATAACAAGTTACTTCGACTACTACATAAAGACCCGAACGCCGGAATGGAACAATTAATGAATCAGTACACAGGTCTTGTTTATGCTGTTGTCAAAAGCAAACTTGACGATTCTTATTATGTATCATCCGATATTGAAGACTGTGTGGCAGACGTGTTCAGCAAATTTTATGCGGAGCTGTCCGACTATGATCCTAAGATATCGAGTATTAAAACCTATCTATGCGTCATTGCACGCAACCAAGCAATCAATGTTTCTAAGAGACGAAGTCTCGAAGGAGGCATTTCCCTTGATGATGAACAGTCACTTTTACAGGTTGCGGATGACGTACTGATCGATAGCGAACTCGCCGAAGATGAGCTTAGGCGTGAGGTTATCAAGGCTGTCGAAGATCTCGGAGAGCCGGACTCGAGCATCATCTTCCGTAAGTTTTATTACGGAGAGTCCTCCAAGGATATAGCCAAGGCTGTCGGTCTGACCGTATCAAATGTTGATACCCGAACACACAGAGCCTTAAACAAACTGAGAAAAATGTTTGGAGGTAATGAGGTATGAAGAAAACACTAAGTAATATTTTCGACGAAGCAAATGCAAACGAGCTTGAAAACCTCGTGAGTCAAAACGCTGCGTCTGATGTTTCGGCTGATACACTTTCCTCTATCAAGAACAAAGTGTACGCCAAAACAGGAATCACCAAAGCAAATACAAAGAAGCCTATTGCTTTTCGTTGGCAATCCTATGTAGCGGTAGCTGCTTGTCTTCTCTTGATCGTCGGAGGCATCTTCGGTGCTCCGTCAATCATGAAGCTTTTTAACAATGTAGAACCGTCCATCGTTGATAATGTCCTTCCTACTGATATTGACAAAATTGTTTGGGCGGCTAACGGTCAATCTAACGATGATCCCGACGATGCCAATGCATTTGTTACATGGAACGGTTGGTCGATGAACTACTCGCTGTACGAGGTTTTGAACCGTGCTGACAAGACCGATTTTATTGCTATTGTTGTAAGTAAAAACAATTCTACCGAATTGGATTCATTCGAATATAAAGGCACTACCCTTGTTCAGCTTCGAACAGAACGTGATGAACTGAATCTTCTTTCCAATAAACTTATAGACTTCCACAAAGAAGGCGAATGGCTGAAGTACGGTGAGTTGCTATATACAACCGGAACTCCTGATGGAGAGAAATGGGCTAAGTCTTTTTATGACGAAAGGGTTACCTTCTACGGCGAAGACTTCATCGAAAAGTATATTGTCAATGGTGAAGTACGAACCGATCTGCTGAATGAAGACTATGCTACTTGCCAAGAGCGTTTCTCCGAAATTGCAGAGGAAATAAACGCTCTCATCAAAGCATACGGGGAAAGTTACGTTGACGAAGTCGAAGATATCTTTGTAAGTGCCGGTGCTTGTACAGTTGTTCGTAACAACACCGTCTTCCTATTCGAACAAAAAGATAAACTTGCCAATTTGAAAGTGAACAATAAAGAGAATTATATGTTGAGCCTTGCAAGACGTTCTGCGTTTGATGGTTCAAGCACCAATATTCCTACTGTCGATAGTACTGTTACGGGCTTTGCGATCGATAAGATTCGTTTTGATGGTGTAAGCGGAAATATTACCACGGATGCTGATGTCGCAGACGCAATCCAAGTACTTGTTACTAACAACGATCTTTTACAGTTCGTCATTTACAGCGAAGTACACCTTACGGAAGAAGACCTTGAGGATATGCACTACGCAAGTTTCGATCAGTGGAACTATCCTACAAGAACGGTCGTGTCCGTCAGAAGAGAAAACATCAACATGGAGGCAATTAAGGAATTGACCAAGCGCTCCGATGTCACTTCTGTTCATATCGGTGCTCTTCTTGTTCCACTTCCTGATGATCTCGTTGACGAACCTGCGGTTGATGGCTGATAACAACAGCATATAGCAAACGCCGAAAGTGTTTTTCATCACTTTCGGCGTTCTCTTACTTTGTTGCGTGCAGACGTACAATATCTCTCATGATATGTAGGATAAAATCAAACCATGCAATGATTCCGATCTTTTTGGGATATCCATTCTCTCTAACAAAGAGCATAGCTTTGATTATTACTTCGGGGCTTTCGTTTGGATATAAGCTTTGAACGTATGCCACGTCCATTCCTGTTGTATCGTATTTCATTTTTCCTCCAAGTGAAAACAGCGCCGAGAGCAAATGTCTCGGCGCTGTAGTTTTGTTACAGGCTCATGCCTTTCATCTGTTCTTTCTCTGCTTGTATTTGCTGACGAACCTCCACGATCATTTCATCGAGGAGCCGTTCGCATTCTTCTCTTGTTTTGGCGTACACGTTATGAGCTTCGCGCTTGCCCTGGGCATTGGTCGGAGTGAACCTTCCTTCCCACAGGTTTTCACTGATCTGATAGATTCCTCCGGTACCGCTTTTTCTGATCTTGCCCTGTTTGGGTTTGAAGTCTGTCATCGTGCGTTCGCGTTTTTCGGGCTTCGGGACGTCGTTCTCTTTGATAGCGGTGTTTGCACGTCCGATGCCCTTATCGATCTTCTGAGCAGCATTTATCTCCATCTCCGTGGTGATATGACTGTAGATGTCCAGCGTAGTTGCGGACGAGACATGACCAATCATAGCTGATAGTGTTTTTACATCCATACCGTGTTCAAGTGCCATCGTAGCGAAGGTATGTCGCAGGTCATGGAAGCGAATGCGTTTGCATTCCGCGCGTTGCAGTACGAGCTGCATCTTGCTGTAAACCGTATGAGGATCTCTTGGGGAGTCTTCCGTTTTCACAGGCGATGGAAAAATCCATTTTGATCCGTTGGTGCTCGGCTGATATGCCTTCAGCATTTTCAGCACAGATGACGGCAGAACGATCGTCCGAATTGAGGATTTAGTTTTCGGAGGAAAGGTTTTCAGCTCACCGTTTACTCTGCTTACCTGACGCTCGATGCGTAGCTCGCCGGTGGTCATATTCAAGTCTTTCCATTGCAGTCCCATCAGCTCTCCGCGACGAAGACCTGTCGAGAGGTCGAGCAGAAAGATTTCATAATATCCGTCGTGCTTTGCTTGTATCAGAAATCTTTGCATTTCATCGTGAGTGAGCACCTGCATCTCTCTTGCCTTCTTTGGAGGAAGCTTGCAGCCGATTGCGGGGTTCATGGTAATGAGACCTTCCTTCACAGCCTTTTCAAGGGCCATACGGCAGCTTGCATGGCATCCTCTCACCATACGGTCGGAGAGTCCTTTGCCTTGCTGATCCTCGTACTGGAGCCTACCGGAGACCTTCAGACGTGTGTAGAAGTCTTGCAGGTCATTCTGAGTCAGCTTGTCTAACGCGATGCTTCCGATTTCGGGAATGATATGCTGATAGATTCTGTTCTCATAGCTTGTGCGGGTTGTTTCTCGTATCGTTTGCTTGCAATAATGTCGGTACCAAAGATCCATCCATTCGCCGAAGCTCATGCTTGATTTTGCCTGAGTAGGAAGCCTACCTGTGATGTGATAGGTATCTCCCTGAAGCTCCTTGAGCTTTTTTGCGCATTCAGTTTTGGTGGCTCCAAAGACGCTCTTGGTTTTTGCCTTTCCGTTATCGTCATAGCCGATAATGATTCGACCTTCCCATCGTCCGTCTTTTCTTTCTCTTATAGTACCGGTTCCGTTTTTTCTTCTTCCAGCCACGGCATTAAATCCTTTCCGAGTATTTCTTCCATAAAGTCACCCACGATCTCCGAGGCTCGGAATTGCATATCGTTTGTGACGTGGGTGTAGGTGTCAAGTGTGAACGATGCGTTCGTGTGACCGAGAATACCCGACAGCGTTTTTGCATCGACACCGCTTTTAATTGCGTGTGTTGCGAAGGTGTGACGCAGGTCGTGGAAGCGTATCGACGGCAAATCAAGATCCTTTAATATCTGTTTGTGCCGATGATACGCTGCACTCGGTGCGGTCGGTTGTCCGTTGTATTTAATACTCGGAAATACCCAGTCGCTATTGACCTTTCCTTTGCGCTCCAATAGCACTTGGTATGTACTCTCAGGCAGATGTATCGTTCTTTTGCCTTTTTCAGTCTTAGGATCCCCGAGGTGTGCTTTTCCTTTGACCACTCTTCCCAAGGAACGCAGTATCTTGAGTGTTCCTTTCTTTTCATCGAAGTCCTCCCAACGCAGACCGCAGATTTCTCCGAGTCTGAGACCGGTAGTCAGTTCGAGATAGAAGAAGTCGTGCCATACGGGATCCTTCGTTATGGCATCCATATATTTTTCTAACTGTTCATCATTGAGGACAGTCATTTCCTTATAATTGCACCCAGGCACTACCGTTCCTTCGGTTGGGTTAATTGCAATCAGACGTTTTCTCTGTGCCGCTTCCATCGCTTCATGAAACATCATATGAAGTCTGCGAACAGTCGAGTCTGACATTTCGGGGCCAAGCTCTGCAACATTTTTTGTCCGTCCGGACTTCTTGAATTTGTTATACATTCGCTGACAGTCTGCGGTTGTAAGAAGCTTTACTTGCTTATCGCCGATGTACTCGCAGATCTTTTCGCATTCGTATCGATAGCTTTTCAGCGTGGATGGTCTTAGCTTTGGCTCTGCATATTCCTTCAGCCACTTATCCAGCCACTCACGAACCGTCATGGAGCTTTCTTCTGTAAGCTCGACGCCTTTATAATCATCAATGAGCTTTCTGAGCTTCGGCATCAACTCTTTCTGAGTCTTTGCAAACACAGATTTGTAAATTGGTTTTCCGTTTTCTTTATGTCCGACGGTAATAAAGCCTTCCCATCGTCCGTCGGTTCTTTTTCGAACGGTTCCTTCGCCGTTCGCTCGTTTGCTTCCCATGTTGATACCTCCTGTTTTAGTTCAACACAATATCACTAACCTTTCTCAAAGTCCAGGCAGAATCGGCAGTTCAAGAAACTTTATCATTTCAGACTCTTTCTTTGTTTACTGCATCATCTTATTTTCCACCCATTCCTTGAGCTTATCTCTCGGAACGAGGATTCTGCTGCCGATCTTAATTGAAGGAAACTCCTTCTCGTGCATCAGCTCATATCCTGAGGACTGAGAAATTCCAAAGAGCTTGGCAACAGTTGCGACATTGAGGAACATCGGAAGTTCATCAAAGGTTTTATATACAGTTTCGTTCATGCGATTTCCTCCTTTTCGCTATGTATGTGTCCAACTCAGTTGAACACTTTTTCGATGCCGGTGTAGGTGTACCCTAATCGGCAGATATGAATTGCTGTTAGGAACAGATCAAACAGCTTGTCGGGTACAAGATATCGATCACAGATATCTTTGAGTGTGATGTGCGTCTCGCCGTGGTAGATATCCTTGGCAACGATGAACACGGTATAGTTGTTTGTGGTGTATTCCTTGGGACGGATCTTGGAAAAGTCGATCACTTTTCGTTCGATCTCATACTTGGCTGCCCTCCACAGATCTCGGTCGGCAGTAAGTAAATAAAGAGCTGCAAGGTATTCATTGGGGCATTTACAAGGATTGCCGTTGACCTGCTTTTCGAAGATTCTCTGATGCGTCTTGTTTTTATAGTACATTTTGTTATCCTCCCTGGTTACCTTACGATTCCGAGACTACAAAGGGCTGCGTCCTCGATCAGCGCCATTGTTTTGTCGCTCACGTGTCCGATCATCGAACAAAGCCTTTGCTTATCAATGGTTCTTATCTGCTCGAGCATTACGATGGAATCATCGGACAAGCCCGAGCTTTCGTCTTTGACATGTACGTGGGTAGGTAGCTTCTTTTTCTGACTGCTTGTTACCATTGCTGCGATGGTCGTGGGGCTATACAGATTTCCAATATCGTTCTGAATCACAATTATGGGCCTGTGTCCTTTTTGTTCAGAACCGATAACAGGATCAAGGTCTGCATAGTACACGTCGCCTCGTTTAATCATGGCGATACCTCCTTCGTGTTATGTAAGAGGGATCGGCGGTGTTGGCACCGATCCCAAATTCGTTTTGCGTTAATTATGTGCCGTATTCGTTCTTAACCCCTCGGCATAGGCAGACAACAGACGAAAGATGGCTGATCTTTCTCATTGGACTCTCACCACCCCCGGGTACTCCGGAAGCCGCGCTTTCGCTACGGAAGTATCATTGTGACCGTTACTTGTCTTCGCTCTTCTCGGAAGCCGTCCGAGAATTTTCCCAACGAGCACAGCTCCTTCGGAAAGGAGCTGTGCCTTGGGAATGTCGCTTGTCGCTATCACCTGACAATAACGGCAATGTATCTGTTGCAGGTATATTTAATTTTGTCAAGGATCACGAGAGGAGCTGTTTTGTCCTCTCATCCTTTATTGGGCACTTTTTTTGAGTTTTTAGGAAAGAAATCAGAAAAAATTTTTTAATTTTTTCAAGACGCACTTTCTCCTATAATCAACTGTAGTAAAATGAACCCCAATTTGTGAGGCATACTGTTGCAGAGTCATCGGCTTGTCCTGCAGATACAACGCACAGATTAATGCATACTCTTCTTCGGTAAGTGAGTCGAGTGCTCTGCGAAGTGTTTCAAGGTCGAACTGACGAAGCACGTCATCTTCAATGCTGTCATCATCATTTGGGATAACTTCATCGCCGGTGCTTGTCCCATCCTCCGTTTCAAAGTAGTCAAAGGATACCGTTATGTATCCCGATTCCTTTTGCCAGTCAGACATATAGCGTCGACGGCGCTTGTCTGTTTCAAATGCAATCTGCTGTTCTTTGTCCGTGATCTCCACGCCAATGGCAACACCGTTGTCATCGGTATCAACAAAGAAATAAGTTTTCTTTCCTCTCTCGGTCTGTAAGAAGTCATACAGAGCCTGTCCGGTGAGGCGTGTCCATCTCTTGCTTCCGTCTGCGGAAACGTACTGTCCGTTGTTATCTTCGATATAAAATACTTTAATCATTCTTGTGATCTCCTTTTGATTTTTGAATTTGATTGGTTCGAGTTCAAAAATCGGAGATCACGGGTACTTAGCTATGTAGCAAAGCCAACTCCTAAACATAAAAAATCCTTTCTGCTTTTTAGGCAGAAAGGATGCAATAAAAATGGGCATGACAAAAACAACCTAAAAAGCTGTTTGTCATGCCCTATCTCGATGGTCAGTATTCTCACCCGAGTTATCGGGTGGATATAAGCTCTTTTCCGGCTTGCTTTACTGATCTATGATCAGCGTGTCCGGCGGATGGAATGCTATGTACGAAACGTATTAATAGTTTACAATGGCTATTTAATTTTTACTTGCTCACTCTTTTGAAAAGTGAATGAGAAACTTTTGAGAGCACTTGGGACATTTCAGTATAATCTTACTGCCTGTCTTTTCCTGGTGATCGGTCTTTAGCGCGATCACCGTTGCTATGTCTCCTTTAGGCTTATCGCAGAGCCTACCACGTTTGCACGAAGGACATCTGACATACTCGCTTTTAATGTCTACATCCTCGTACACTTGCTGAATGAAAATCATACCGATCACTTCCTTTATTTTGAATTTGAGAAAAACTTCTCGACCCTTATTGATAAACTCCTTCCTGTTTAGATTAATGAAAGTGATCTTTTCTGATAGGAAGTGATTGTTATCTTACGGTTCAGTCATTTCCTCGACATTATTATACCAAAACCTCAACCGTGAATTTTGTTGGATTGTGTACTGTTCTTGACAAATTTTTCTTGACGGCGGTGATATAATGAGTCGGGCACCGTCTGTGTTCAGTAAAAACTGAACATTATGGGTAAAAAAAGCCGTTTTATCGGCTTTATATCAGATGGTGGTTGCGCAGTCTGATTTCCATCGCTTGATTGGAAACCCCAAACTGAGTCGCCAACTGAGATACTCGGTCTTCGCCCGAAGTCCGATAAAACGCTTTTTTGACTTGGCTGATAGGAAGAAGCAGGGCGCTTGCTAACATGTCTGCCTGTTGTTCGATTCTTCTGTCTGCGTCTGAGCTCTTCTTGAGGTGTTTGAGCATTGCTGCCGTGTCACCGGTGCCAGAATATAGCTCCTGGTGAATCAGCCAGTGTGCAAGCTCGTGGGCTGCTGTGAAGCGATGTCTTCCGCGTGTTCTGCATCGCAGAAGGCTCGCATCGAGAATAATCGTTCCTCGCTCCACAAAGATAAGCTCATAGCGGTGTTCATCCATATTGTAGATTGGGACATAGGCATCATCAAAGATGGTTTCACCCAGGATGCGTCCGTTGTTGCGGATGTACTGATATTCCAATGAGAGACCCATGCTTTCGATAATTTCCTCGATGGGAACCTCCTTGGCATCATAACCGCTAACAAGACTCTCGTCATACTTTTTCAAAGTGTTCCTTGCGATTGCTTCGAGGAGCTCCGGTCGTAAGTATTTGATTTCGATCATTATTCGCCCTCCTGTTTCTTCCTCCTACGCGCCTCAAGACTGGCTATAAACTCCTGCCACTCTTCATCTGTCGCGTCCACGTCCTTCGCCGTTCTGAGCGCGATTCGGACAATGTCTCTTTCCATTATGTAATCCGGCAGATCCTGTGACACCACGGTGCTGTTTTTAGCTTTCGCTGCAAGATCATATAGCGTTGTAGTATCCACTTCATTAAGATGAAGCTGTCTCGCTATGCTTGAAACGACATCGTCTTTCGGGGCGGGCATACGGTCGTTTTCAAGGTTAGAAAGATACACCGGAGATATTCCAACTTGTTCAGCAAATTTTCGCAGAGAGACACATCTCTCTTTTCTTTTTTCTTTTATGAATGTTCCAAAAGTGTGATTGATCTTCACGGAAACACCCCTTTCTCATTCGCGTTCAGTGTTTACTGAACACTGTAAACATATTATACACGAACATTGGTTCGAGCACAAGGGGTTTTTGAAAAGTCGAAAAAAGGTGGGCGTATTTGCGCCCACCTTTTTTATCAGATGTTGTTGTATGCTTCTTTTACTCGATTCAAATACTCTTCTTTCACACTTTGTGGCTCGATGATCTGTATCTTTCCGCAGTAATTGAACACCCACGAAAAGAACGGAGGGCCAACAGCGATTTCTGCGGTCACCATAAAGGTTTTATCGTCGAGCAGGTGTGTTTCCACGTCTTCGCCGAAACGGTCTACAATCGTCTTCATGAGGCTGTTATCGCATTTCAGCTTTACGATACTCCGTGTTCCGTCGTACATCATGAAGACCTGTTCGCAGTATTCTTGAATGTCGTAATCGTTCGGTCTTGGATGATACTCGACCTCCGAGAACTTCGGGCGATGCATTCTGTCCACACGGAACTTGATGACCTTCTTATACTTTTCTATCCATCCAAAAACATAGTAGCTGTCATTATTCCACACGAGGTCATACGGAGAGAAGCGATAGGTGTATCCATCGTACTTCAAAACCTTTTCTTTCCTCGGTGTATACTCTATGTATTGGAATTCTACCGCCTTTTGCGATTGGATGGCAGACTGCAGCAGATCAACCGTATAATTGACTGTTTCATTCGTGGTCTTAGCTTTACCTTCAACATACAGACGTCGCTTGAGCTGCTCTGCCTGATGAGGACTTGCCAAGGAAGAAACCTTTTCAATAAGAGTCAGGCTCTTGCTCTCTGAGATAAACTTTGCCGCCTGGATCGCATCCACAATCATTTTCAGCTCGGCAAGTTCGAGCGACCTGCTGCCGATGAAGTATTGGTTCTGTCGGCTTTTATTGCAGACAATGTCAAATCCGCTATCCTGGAGATCCGCAAGATCCGAGGCAACCGTTTTACGGTTGGTGTGGATACCGCATCCTTCGAGATGTGCAAGGATATCCGTTATGATTGCAGGATGTTCCTCGTCGGTGTGATCCCACAGGTATTTCAGTATGTGTAACGGTCTGTTCTTGTCTGCCATATTCGTTCTCCTTCGGAGGAATTGTTCTGAACAATATTATATCATAAAATTGTGACTTTTTCTACCCATTTGTAAGGGCATCACATTTCTGCGATGCCCTTAGATATTCTTTATTCGGGAATGAGAACATCTCCACCCGATATCTTCACATTAGATGCCGAAACTGCACTATCGATGATATTTGCTTCGTCAATTTCACCCTCAAATGTGATCTGCACGGTGCTGCCAACCTTGATGATCTCGTGATCAACGTAGCGTGAAATGCGCAGGTCATTCAGCAAGACCTTGTATGTGGTGCCATCAGACGGGTTATTACAGAGCACTGTGTCATCGATCACAATATATTCGTCGGTGACCTCTACAACCTCGCCGACAATCCGGTTTTGATACGGTTCGTATTCAGCTTCAACAGAGTTTTGATTAAGTATGAGAAAAGAGGTGCCGGGCGGCACCTCTTTTCATATAGACATGAGTATATTTTGTTGTAGTTTTACCGTCTGTTATCTCTTCTTCCGAACATGGTAAGCACACGCACCAAAAAGCGCAGGAAATATACGAG
>JAZNZC010000024.1:0-2048 GCA_045594745.1 Eubacteriales bacterium | reverse complement strand
TGCTCTTGGAAGCCGTAGAACACTCCACCGCTTCTGAAAAACACGATTTTTGTCATCGTACTGACTGAGCGATTAGCCCTCGATGGTCAGGATCTGAACCTTGGTAAAGGGTTGACGGTGACCGATCTTCTTCTTTTCGTTCTTCTTGGACTTGTACTTCATAACGTAGATCTTCTTGTTCTTGCCGTTCTTAAGAACCTTAGCAGTAACCTTAGCGCCAGCTACGTTGGGAGCACCAGCTACAAAGCCCTTGTCAGTAGACAATGCCTTAACGCTGTCAAAGACGATTTCGTCTCCTTCGTTAACGTCGAGCTTTTCAACAAAAATAATGTCCTGCTCGATTACTTTGTACTGCTTTCCGCCGGTTTCGATAATTGCAAACACGAAAAGCACCTCTCTTTCTGATAGACTCGCTGATATAAAGGCGGCGTTTTTAGGCGCACTTAAAAGAGCCTTTTCCAAGCGGCATATTATTATAGCATATTTTGCAAGGGTTTGTCAATACTTTTTTTGAAAAAAGTTCTACTATTTGTATATAATATATTGTAAAAAGCGGGAGGAGCAAGCCCCTCCCCTACCGGTTGATATTCACTCTGCATTCTGCACTTCTTCGAACTCTGCACTTCCCTCTTACAATTTTACAGTTATAATATAATGTCCTGTGTTGTCGGGAGAGATGTGGCAAGAGGTGAAAAGTTCGGGGAGCGCGAGAGTATCGGCGGCGGTGCGCAGAATACGGTATTCTCCGTGTGCGAACCACACCTCGGGTGTGAGTGCATCGATATATTCCTCATAAGCAAGGCCGCTATCGGCAATCAGGCGCGCGTGCGGTGCGCCGACGTAGCGCAGGTGCCAAGGCTCGTAATCGAATTGTGTGATCTCTTCCATATCGGCATCATAGCGGATGATGTAGCCGTATTCCGCGCAAACGCGATTGACCTCTCTGCCCGCGGGCGAGCGCAAGAAATCGTAGCTTGCGTGCTCGGGAGCGTAAACGTCGAGCGAGAGCCCAGCCTCGTGTTCGCTACATCCTACGGGGGCGGCACGGTCGGGACCGTAAATTTCCAACAAGGACGCTTGCTTTTCGGCTGTTCGGAAATCGCTTGAAACGTAAATGCGGATCCCTGTCTTGTCCTGTACGGCATCGCGCAGAGCGATATAAGGCTCTACCATCAAGGGGTGCATTTTTGCGCCGTTGTATTCCACGATATCTGCCTTGTACCCCTCGGGGAGCGGATGCTCGCGATTGACAAGGATCATTGTATTGTCCTGTGTAACGCGCTCATCCAAATGCCATTCTTCCATCGTTTTTGTGATACTCCCCTTGATAGGGGTGGTTTGCGTGAGCTGCAACGGAATGTGTGACATTTGCAAGCGCGAAACGTAAAACAAATATCCGCTTGCATATTCCCACGCAAATGCTCCGCCAAACACCAGCACACAAGCGAGAAGGATGACGCCAAGAATGTTCAAAAAATTTCTCATACTGCCCCCTCCTATTAGACAGCAAAGCCGCCATCCACACCGATCACTTGACCTGTGATAAAGGATGCATCATCGGATGCGAGGAAGCAGACAACCGAAGCGACATCTTCGGCGCGTCCGATACGGCACAGAGGGGTGCTCTCGCAAAGTTCCTTTCGAGTAGCATCGTCAAGAGATGCGTTCATTTCGGTGTCGATCACACCGGGCTCGATGCAGTTGACCGTGATGCCCGAAGGACCGAGTTCCTTGGCAAGCGCCATTGTCAGTCCTCTCAAACCTGCTTTGGATGCGGAGTAATGCACCTCGCAGGAAGCTCCCGTTTTGCCCCACATAGAGCCAATATTGATGATTCTGCCTGCGTGCTGTGCTACCATTATTTTGGATGCTTCGCGAGAGGTATAAAATGCTCCCGAGAGATTGGTATCGATCATTTTTCGCCAATCCTCGTCGGTTATATCGCTAAACAGCTTGATTTGCGAGATGCCCGCGTTGTTGACGAGCACGTCGATGCCGCCGAGGTGCGCAATGGCCTCCTTTGTGGCGGCGGGGGCCGGTGTAGCGTC
>JAZNZC010000023.1:0-11908 GCA_045594745.1 Eubacteriales bacterium | reverse complement strand
CACTTGCTTCCGAACTTCCTCACACAAGAGAAAGTCGCGAGGTAATTCAGCCTTTAATTCAAAAAGGGCTTGACGAGTCGGAAATAAATGACAATATTCGAAATATACTTCTCGGCGACGGAAAGAGTATTTGGTGATTATCCATCAACTTCAAAAAGCACAAGAAATCCATTATCGCCCCGCCTCGCGGGGCTTTTCTTTGCTTTCTGCATATCAAAAAGCCACCACGAAAATCGTGGTGGCTAAATTCATTTTACCGCTAATTTTGCAGACCTTCGCGCGAGTGCTTTTTTATTGACATCTTGACGATTTTGTGTTACAATAATTTAGGTGATGAAATGGAAAACAACAAGGGGTTGCCGATACGAAAAAAGAATCGGTTGCAAAATTACGATTATAGCTCCTGCGGTGCATATTTTATTACGATATGCACAGCAGAAAAGCGAAATTATTTTTGGAAAAATGTAGGGGCGACCATTGGTCGCCCGCGGGATGTTGAGTTGTCTTTGTATGGAGAGATTGTAAGTGAAGCAATCAAGAATATCTCCTCAATATATCCAACATTATTGGTCGAGCGTTATGTAATTATGCCGAATCATCTACATTTATTGATACGAGTTTGTTCCGATGAGTTCGGGCGACCAATGGTCGCCCCTACAATGTCGAGGGTTGTAAAACAATTAAAAGGATATACATCTAAGCAAATCGGTCAATCTCTTTGGCAGAAATCATTCCACGACCACATTATCCGCAATCAAAAAGATTACGAGGAACACATCAATTATATTTACTACAACCCGGTGCGGTGGCATCTTGATGAATTGTATACAGAAGAGAGAGAAACAAAATGAAAATTGTTGAAATATGCGATGTACTCAGAGCAGAGCTTATGAATAACGGCTATCAATACGGATTTGTTGTTGACAGTCGAATCTATAAGCCGAACATGACAGGTGGATTTGATGCTACGTTTTATCATCTTGCCAACACAATTTCTCGGGTGCAAGACCCCGCACTTACGCGAAAAGAAAAGGTCGGCACCTGCATTGATGTCGTTTTGGTGATGCGACAAATTTTGAATGAGTATAATGTTCCAAGCAAAATTTGGCTCTTGTACCAAAAGGAAAAGAACAAGGTGCATACCATTCTCACCTTTGAGGCAGAGGGCAAAACCGTCTATTTAGAGCTTACACCACAGTCGAACAAACCGTGGTATGGGCAAGAGATCATCTACGCCAACGAGCAGACTTTTTTGCAAGAGCAACAAAACAACGGCAATGAAATCTTCGATGTTACCAATGAGGTCATCATTGGCGAAAGACCGTATTTTTTGCTGGAAAAATTAAAATAACAAACATCCCCGACAGTAGGCCTAAACTGCCTTGGTATGAGAGTGAAAAGTTCGTAGATAATGGAGGAAACCGATGGGAGATATTTTGGAGTTTATACTTAATATTCTGCTCTTTCCCTTTGAAGAAACAGACGAGGAAGTGACAGATAAAATTAAAAAGATTCCACACAAGGGTGTGAGAATTCTGTTGCGGATTTTATGGATAGGAATTCCCGCGGTGATTGTTTTTGGAGTGCTTTTCCTATGTATCCATCTTTATGGATAATCATTGAATATAACATGAGCCCCCGACAGAGTGTGTCTGTCGGGGGAACTTGTTTTTACAGTAAACTCAAAAGATTATCTTTGAGGTGCGCTTGGTCGGTGGAGAGGTTGGTTAGGGATTCGAGCGTTGCGCGCAGGGCGTCGAGGTCGGCATCCTCAGAGAAGATCTTGCCTTCCATTCTGTAAGCATCGCCGAGCGGAACGCCCTTGAGGTAAGAGAAGAGGTCAAACTCTGCGGGGGTGGAAGCACCCAAGCAAGCACGCGTCAAGGCGAGCATCGTTTCCTTGTCGTCCGTGAGGGGTGTCTCAACGTTCCAGCATCTGTCACCGAAGGTGGGGAAGGTGAAATAGAGTGCGTGGCGGTAGTGCGGATAATTGTTGCCTTCCCAAGCACAGGTCTCACCGCCAAGAACACGGAAAGCAACCGCAGGGACGTCTGCGGGATTTTTGCGCAGGTTCCAATCCTTCAGCTTGTTCCACTTCATATAAAGGTCAACGTAGGTGTTGGGGTAATCGGCATTGACGACCTCAAATCCTGCTTCCACAAAGGCTTGCATCGAGCAGCCCTCAACGGGTCCGCGATGGGGCATAGCCACGCGCCAGAATTCGATCAGGATGTCGCGCGGAATTTCGGGAGCACCGTTCGAAATATCAATTTGGTCGTTCCACATCATCATCTTTTTGCCGAGGTCATTGATAATGTCATAAACGCGGTGCACAAAGTAGTAGAAGCGTGGCAGGAGCGTGTCATATCCCATTGGCAAAAAGCGTGCGTTGCATACCTTACACTGACAGGTGCAGGACGTGATGCGAGGCTCGCGGTCGATGTCGTCCATATAGATCTCGTCCGTGCCCATGTGGATGTACTCGTAGGGGAAGATCGGGGCAAGCTCGGAGAGGATGTTTTTGATGTACGTATAGCTTTCTTCGTTGCCGATGCAGATGTTCCAGCCGCTGAGCGGCTTGCCGCCGCCCTCTTCGTCCTCGGAGTGGCATTTGAGGTGATCGAACTTTTTGGTCAGGTTAAAGCTGTGCGCAGGCAGATCGATCTCGGGGATGACGTCAATGCCAAATATTCCCGCATAGGCGACGATCTCGCGCAGATCATCCTTGGTGTAGGTCGTGCCGGGGGAGAGGGGCAGATCGGGGTAAATATCCGAAAAATAAGAGAAGCCCTGATGGTCGCAAAGGTGCAGATGGAGCTTATTGAACTTTGATTTTGCCATACCGAGAATGATGGCGCGAACCTCGTCCATCGGGATGACGTGACGTGCAGGGTCAAGCATAACACCGCGGAAGGTGCTATCGGCAGAATCGCAAATGGATACTTCTGCCATCACGAATTTGCCGTTCTCAAAACGAATGGCTTGGGAGAGAGTTGCGGCAGCGTTTACAAGACCGCGGTAGTCGGTTGCCATCACTTCAATTTTGTTCTCGGCGCAAGTGATTGTATAAAACTCGGGCTTTTGAATGAAGGCAGGCATCACGCAAAGCGTCATGGTTGCCTCTTCGCGTGTGGACTGTACGAACTCGCCGTAAGGCATCATTTCGTGCAGAACCGCGAGCAGATTGCGGCTCGGGCGGTCGTTGCAATAGACCTTGATGGGAAAGGTGAGGGTTATTGTATTATCAAACGTGCGGTAATTTTTCAATCTGGGTAAGAACATAACAGCCTCCTGTTAAATGTTTGTTGTGTTTATTATAGCATACTTTTTGGGGATGTGCAATACGGTGGCAAAAAATTCATTTCAGGGTGACAGGCTTACGGAA
Source organism: Eubacteriales bacterium (assembly GCA_045594745.1). GTDB lineage: Bacteria > Bacillota > Clostridia > Oscillospirales > CAG-272 > UMGS1865. The sequence goes on along the minus strand of JAZNZC010000023.1, from coordinate 8,523 downwards.
TATTTTGTTATTGTCGATAGTTCTTTTGCGGGGCGTCGAGGACGTCGCCCCCTACGAAAGTTGTTTTGAGCCACCATTCGCGAGCGCTTTGGCGTTTTTTGACAATCAACCAAAACCGCGTAGTTCTTTTGATTTTTTTGTAGGGGGCGACGTCCTCGACGCCCCGCCACAAAGAGGTTTTTGTGAACTCAAATTAAGCAGTCGGGGAGAGACTTACTTCTTCCGCTTTGCTATGTCCCGCTCCTCTTCGTCTCTCTTGGCGAGACGCCCATCATCTTTTTGTAATGGCGGAAGAAAGAGGAATAGTCGCTGAACTCATATTTGGCGCACACGTCGGCGGCGGACATACCGGCGGCGAGGTCTGCCTGTGCGGCAAAGAGTTTTTTTTGTGTAATGTATTTTTTGAGTCCAATGTGCATCTCTTGCGAAAAAACGTTTTGCACGTAGGATTTGGAAAGCATCATCTCACGCGCTAAAAAGTCAGCGTCAAGCGGTTTTTCAAGGTTCTCGGCGATGAGCTTCAGCATTGTTTCCACTAAGGGATTGCGCGCCGACTCCACGGGTACTGAACTATCCATACGATAACTGCAAAAGATGAGCAGCTCGCGCAAAAGCGAGCGGCAAACAAGAGAGAAGTCCTCGGGTGTGTAGGTCTCGTGGTAGAGGTCGAGCAGATGGAAAAAACGGCAAAATTCGCTGTCATCCTTGATGTTCAGGATGGTTGGCTTTGCAAACAGCTTTTGGCGGTGCTCTATGGGAATGATGTCGGGGGAGAAATCGAGCACGTAGTTTTCATAGGGTTGAGGGGAGCGGGGAATGAAGTAGTGATAGGTCGCCTGCGGTATGATGAGCAGGTCGTAGGGCTTTGGATGGTGCAGAATACCGTCAATGTTAAAGTTTGCATCTCCGCGCACAAAAAGGAGCAATTCGCAATAGGAGTGTGTGTGCTGTGCATACTGTACGGCACTTGGATTTTCGACGTATTTGTGTGATATTTCAAAAATCGGACCTTTTGACGTTACTTCAAACATAACAACCTCTCACTTTCTTCTTTTTCTATATCCTACCACAAAAAAGTAAGAATTGCAATATAAAAAATAAAAAAAACCCTTTCTTTTTTTATTTTATTATGATATACTAAACTTGTATCGGTGTCAGCACCGAAAACTTTGTAGATTTTACACATAGATACAAGGAGGAATTGTATTATGAAGAAAATGAAAGTTGCTATTATTGGTCAGGGACGTAGTGGCCGCGATATTCACGGCGCATACTTCCTTTCCGACCTGAACAAAAATATCGAGGTCGTTGCTATCGTTGACGAGATCGAAGAGCGTCGCGAGAGAAGTATGAAGGAGTTCGGTTGCGACGGTTACGCATCCTACACCGAGCTGTTCGGCCGCAAGGATATTGACCTGATCATCAACGCTTCCTTCTCTCATATGCACTATGCAATCGCCAAGGATTGCCTGCAACACGGCTACAACGTGCTTAACGAAAAGCCCTTTGCAAAGACCATTTACGAGTGCATGGATCTGATCAAGACCGCAAAAGAGAACAACGTTATCATCACCGCGTTCCATCAATCTCTCTTTGGTCCCACCGTACTCAAAATGAAGGAGATCCTCGCATCCGGCAAGATCGGTAACGTTAAGCAGATCAACGTACGTTACTCCAGCTTTGGCCGTCGTTGGGACTGGCAAACGCTGCAATCCTTCTGCGCAGGCGGCGTTTACAACACCGGCCCTCACCCCATCGGTATCGCTATGGACCTGATCGACTGGGATCCCCAAGCAAAGGTTGCATACTCTCATCTGGATACCGCTCTCACTCTTGGTGACGGTAACGATATGGCAAAGCTCATTATCACCGCTCCCGGCAAGCCCGTAATCGACATCGAAGTTAACAGCGCAGATGCATTCCCGCCCAAGAACTTCAAAATTATGGGTGACCGCGGCAACATCACCTGTGGTGTTTCCGGTGCCGTAAGCTTGAAATATATCGTTGATGAGGAACTTACCCCTCGCGAAGTTATTTCCACTCCTCTGACCAATCCCGAAACCCGCAGACCTATGTACTGCGGCGAAAAGCTGCCCTTCCACACCGAAGAGGTTCCCACTGAGGGCGATCCCTTCAGCACCGCTTGCAACCTGTTCTACAACCAAATGTATGAGACCATTATGAACGGTGCGCCTCTGTACGTTACCCCCGAAAAAGCGGCAAAGGTTATTGAACTCATCGAGGTTATGCACGCACAAAATCCGCTGCCTGTTAAGTATTGATTTGGAGGAAGTTCCTCCATACGGAGATTTTGAATGTATAAAATTGCGATACTTGGGTGTGAGAACACCCATGCCAATAGCTTTTTGCGCCAGATCTACAAAAAGGGAAGGCACCCCGACATTGAGGTGATCGGCATCTATTCCGAAGAGGAAGAGCCTGCACGGAAACTGCACGAGGAGTTCGGTGTTCCCGTAATGAAGAATTACGACGAGCTCGTGGGCAAGGTTGACGGCATTATGGTAACGGCTCGCCACGGCGACAACCATTACAAATATGCAAAGCCTTATCTCTCGTCGGGGATCCCAATGTTCATCGATAAGCCTGTTACTCTGAATGGAGAAGAGGCTGTGGCCTTTATGCGCGAAGCGCGAGACTGCGGCGTGCGCATCTGTGGTAGCTCTGTTGGCAAGTTTCTCCACGGTGTTGTCACGCTTGCCGAAAAGGTCAAAAGCGGTGAGCTTGGTACCATTCACGGCGGCAACATCTGCGCGCCTATTGAGATTGACAGCCCCTACGGCGGCTTCTATTTCTACACGCCGCACCTTGTGCAAATGATGATCACCATTTTTGGCGGTGATGTCCTTGAGGTAGGCGCGATGCAGCAGGGCAAGGACGTTGGCATTGTGGCAAAATACCGCGACTATCCCATCACAGGCTCTTATATCTCGGCGGGCGGACACTTTGCCGCCACGCTCTACACCGAAAACGGTATTTACACGGAGCCCTGCGAGCTTCACTCCTACGCTTTTGAGCATCAGCTCGACGATATGCACGACCTGCTTGCAGGCGGCGAAATGAAGGAAGGCTATGACGATTTTATCCGTCCTGTTTTCGTTCTCGAAGCGTTGGATGCATCGCTCAAATCAGGCAAGGTCGAGCCCGTACGCATTCTGCCCGTTTGATATAAACAAAACAGAAAGGTTTTACGACTTATGTTGAAAAAGATTATTAAAGATAAACTCACCGTTAAGATTTTTGAAAATCGCGCTTTAGCCGGCAAGGATGCCGCACGCGACGGTGCAAACGCTATCCGCGAACTGCTTGCAAAGCAAGAGTGGGTAAACATCATCTTTGCCGCTGCTCCTTCTCAGAACGACACGCTTGCCGCTCTGTTCGAGGAACCCGGCATCGATTGGACACGTTGCCGCGCTTTCCATATGGACGAGTACGTTGGCTTCCCCAAGGATAAGAAGGAGAGCTTTGGATACTATCTGTATGAGCACGTATTCGGTAAGCTTCCCTTTGGCGAAGTTCACTACGTTGGCGGCGACAATCCCGATCCCGAGGCAGAGTGCCAAAGATATGGCGAGCTGCTCACCAAGTATCCTACCGACATCGTATTCCTTGGCATCGGTGAGAACGCACACATCGCGTTCAACGATCCCTGGGTAGCAGATTTCAACGACCTCAAAAAGGTAAAGCTCGTTCCTCTGGACGAGACCTGCCGCAACCAGCAGGTACACGACGGTTGCTTTGCAACCATCGATGACGTGCCCACGCACGCATTCACACTCACCATTCCCTCGCTCACCGCGGCAAAGGTTATGATCTGCACCGTTCCCGCGGCTACCAAGGCAGAGGCTGTTTACAACACTGTTAAGGCTGATATTACCGCAGACGTTCCCGCAACCATTATGCGTCTGCACGACAACGCAACTATGTATTGCGATGCCGACAGCGGTGCAAAGCTGTTATGATGACAAAAATTATCAACGGCCGTATCATTAAGGACGGCAAGATCACGGAGGGCGAATTGTATTTTGCCGACGGCAAGATCCTTTGCCCCAGCGAGGCGGAAAAGCTCGGCGAAGCCGATCAAGTGATCGATGCCAAGGGCAACTATGTTTCCGCAGGCTTTATCGATCTGCATCTGCACGGTGGCGGGGGATACGACTTCCTCGACGGCACCGAAGAGGCATTCGAAGGCGCGGCTGCGTTCCACGCAAAACACGGCACCACGGCAATGTGTCCCACGGCAACCTCGGGCGATTTTGAACAAACGCTTGAGATGTTCCGCTCCTACAAGGCCGTCAAAGAAAAAGACCGTCTCGGCTCCGACTTCATCGGTCTGCACATGGAAGGCCCCTACTTCGCCCTCTCGCAAAAGGGCGCGCAGGACCCTCGCTACGTGCGTGATCCCGATCCCGAAGAATATGAAAAATTCCTCAACGCCACCGACGACATCGTTCGTTGGAGCGTAGCTCCCGAGCGCGACAAGGGCTATGCCTTTGCAAAGGCGCTCACCGCGCGCGGCATCTCTGTTGCCGCCGCACACACCGACGCAAACTGCAAGCAGATGATGGAAGCCGCCGAGAACGGCTACACGCATATGACGCATTTCTACTCTTGCATGAAGGGGGTAGAGAGAATCAACGGTATGCGTATCGCAGGCGCGATCGAAGCCGCTTACATCAACGACGACATCACTGTTGAGATCATTGCCGACGGTATGCATCTGCCTTATGAGCTGTTGCAAATGGTTTACAGGATCAAGGGCGCGGACAGAACCGCACTCGTTACCGATGCTATGCGCGGTGCAGGTATGCCCGAGGGCATCGAGACCGTTCTTGGTAAGCTCGACAACGGACTCCCTTGCCGCATTGAAAAGGGTGTGGCTTGGATGCTCGACGGACAAGCATTCGCAGGTAGCGTTGCTACCACCGACCGCCTCGTGCGCACTATGGTTGCCGCAGGCATCCCGCTTGTCGATGCCGTAAAAATGGCTTCCGAAACGCCCGCCAAAATGGCAAAGTGCGCCACCAAAGGCACCCTCGACGCCGGCAAAGATGCCGACATCGTCATCTTCGACGAGAACATCAACATGCAACACGTTTTCGTTAGAGGGAAACAAATAGTTTGATTGAAAAGAATGCAGGGGAAAACTTTTTGAAAAAAGTTTTCCCCTGCACCCCTTTCAAAAACTTTTGCACAAAAATATCAAAAGAAAATTCCAAAGATACAGACAGACGGGCGGCGCGAGGGTGAACCTCGCTTTTGCTGCCGCAATTTTGTAGGGGCCACCGAGACCCTACAAAATAAGAGAGTTGTTTTGCATCAAAGCGGGAGCCCCAAGGGACTCCCCTACCGGTTGTTTTTTTATGCTGCTAAAATCTATAATTGAAACAAAAAATGATAGGTAGGGGAGGGGCTTGCTCCTCCCGAAAAACAAACGACTATCGTAAACAAAACACCCCATCGAAAAACCGAGGGGGTGTTTTTATAGGCAAATTGGAATTTGACAGAGAGTTTATTCAGAATCATTGTAATATCGTGGACTACTTATTCACTTTGCAGTTTAAGATTTCATCAATATTTTTCTTCAAGAAGTTAATTGCCGATGCCAATGTATCAATCGCATCTCCTCTTTGTTTATCTACCGGATGCGAGCCCTCATATTCTATCAAATCATTTTTAACTTTATTTCTATCCTGTTCTACACCGATGTTACAATCATAAAGATTTGTATATGTATTTCCGTAGTCGAAACTGATTTGATAAGTATAATCTTGTTGAATTAAGATGTAAATGTTTTCTAATTTATATGTGTATACATTTTTATTTGTTTCAACTGCAAAGCCATATTTTTTCAAAAACCTCAACCGCTTCTTCACATTGTATCTTTGGAAAGAAAATATGGAAAAGATAATTTCGATTGGAAAAAGCATTATTGCAATTATATCCAATATCCGCTCTGTTATTTTATTACTTTTAACAGGTGCACCTGTAGGGAAAATATTCTCTAATATGATAAATACAATCAATAGTCCAACAGGAATGCAAATCAACAATATCGCCCACATATCCATCATGCCTTCATGATTGGGCTGTATTAAATTATAGTATGTACCAAGAAATATGGCGATAGATATGATTATCAGTCCTAAAATTCCAATAATCGTTCTTCTGTTTACATTCATATCTTTTTCCTTTCGAAAATCTTTTCTCTTTAGCAGAAAAGATAAAGATTCCTCTTTGTTTTGATATATTGGAAAAATCAAATTTTTATTTATCAATCCAATTATACCACACAACTGCGCGAAAGTAAATAGAAAACCCGAATTTCGTTTTGTTTCTAAACAACTCTCTTAACGGGCAGGGTCTCGGCGGTGCCTGACCGTTCGCGACAGCAAAAGCGAACCTTGCGTTCGCGCCGACTGTCTATACGCAAACCAACGTTTTTTTAATAGACCCCTTGTGCGAAAGTTCTTGAAAGGGGTGTGGGGGAAACTTCTTTTAAGAAGTTTCCCCCACATTCTTTCGCTTTATTTCTTTTTCAATACTTTTTTGCACCAAGTGCGCTTGCCGCAGGTAGGGCAATATAGGTGACGGGTAAAGCCGCGGTGCAGTGCCATCATCGCTTCCTTATAGGTAGGTACAATTTCGGTGCCGCATTTTTTGCACTTGTAAGCACCTACGCTCACCTCGAGTCTCACTGCATAAAAACAAGGAATTAAGAACACAACGCAAAGGGCAATCATCAAAACTGCCATGAGCGGCCCCTCGGGAACGAGGAATGCGACAGTAAAGATGCCTGCCAAAAGGGCGGTCATGCTGACAATCATAATAGCCCACATCGAAGTCCACACGGTTTTACTCTTTTGTTCCAATTCTTTTGCCATAGCGAGCATAAGCTCTTCATTTTTTTGGTTGTTGTTTTCCATACTGATTTTCTCCCCACAAAGTAATTCATTTACACTGATGTGCAAGATATCACACAACTCAAGCATAATGGACGTATCAGGCATAGCAATGCCTCTTTCCCATTTGGATACTGCTTTGTCGGTGATGCCGAGTTTTTCTGCCAACTGCATTTGCGTCAAATTGACTTGCTTTCTGCAATCGGCAATAAATTTTCCTATTTTGATTTGATTCATAGGTTGCCTCCTTTCACATACAGTATAACTGCCAAGATGTCAAAAGTACACCCACCGTTGGTTTAGTTGGGAGAGGTAAACCAACGGTGGAGTGAAATTTGAATTCCTTTTTCCTTCGTGCGAGTGCTTTTTGGAGGGGGTGCGGGGGGACCTTTTTCGCGAAAAAGGTTCCCCCGCAGTTCTTTACACTATCTTATTCATAAAGCTTGCCCATTTTGAGCAGTCTTTCATATTTAGCCTTAGCGTTGGTTTCAGCCTTTTGGAAGAGGTCAGCAGCTCTTTCGGGGAAGGACTGAGCGAGACGAGCGTAACGAGCCTCGGACTTAATGAACTCTACGTAGTCAGCCGTAGGAGCCTTAGAGTCGATTGTAAGCTTGTTGTTCTCGAGAGTGGGGTTATAGCGGAACATCTGCCAATAACCTGCCTCAACAGCCTTCTTCATTTCGAGCTGGCAGTTCTGCATAGTGCCCTTAATACCGTGCATTTCGCAAGGAGCGTAGCCGATGATAAGGGAAGGACCGTGGTAAGCTTCTGCTTCCTTAAGAGCCTTGAGGAGCTGGTTCATATCAGCGCCCATAGCAACCTGTGCTACGTAAACGTAACCATAGGACATAGCGATCTCTGCAAGGTTCTTCTTGCCGATTGCCTTACCTGCTGCTGCGAACTGTGCAACCTGACCGATTTGGGAAGCCTTAGACGCCTGTCCGCCGGTGTTGGAGTAAACTTCGGTATCGAATACGAATACGTTTACGTCTTCGCCGGATGCGAGAACGTGGTCAAGACCGCCAAAGCCGATGTCGTATGCCCAACCGTCACCACCAAAGATCCAAACGGACTTCTTGGAGAGGTAATCCTTTTCAGCAAGGATTGCGGGAGCTGTGGGACAGCCGGCAGCTGCAGCCTTTTCGAGCTCAACTACGAGTGCCTTGGTAGCTTCGGTGTTCTTTTCACCGTCATCAGCGGTTGCGAGGTATGCCTCTGCAGCAGCCTTGAATTCAGCGGATGCCTTATCGGAAGCAGCCATTTCTGCAACCTTGCCCATCAGGCGGTCGCGAATGGTCTTTTGACCGAGGGCGATACCGAGACCGTGCTCTGCGTTGTCCTCAAACAGGGAGTTGCCCCAAGCGGGACCGCGGCCGGATTCACGGTTAACGGTGTAGGGAGTTGCGGGAGCGGAGCCACCCCAAATGGAGGAGCATCCGGTTGCGTTGGAGATATACATTCTCTCGCCGAAGAGTTGTGTTACAAGGCGAGCGTAAGAGGTCTCTGCACAACCTGCGCAAGAGCCGGAGAACTCAAGCAGGGGTTGCTTGAACTGGCTGCCCTTAACAGTTGCGTTGATGAGCTCTTTCTTTTCGGATACGTT
>JAZNZC010000022.1:0-12008 GCA_045594745.1 Eubacteriales bacterium | reverse complement strand
ACTTTTTGCAAAAAGCCCCCCCACGTTCCTTATAAAATTATTCAGCTACAAATATAAACGGATAAATATCCTGACCGCCGTCGATGAAATAGGTTTCGATGGCGGGGTATGCTTTTTGGATGTCGGCTTGGAGAGCGGCTTGCTGATCGGGAGTCGCGTCCTTACCGCAAAATACGGTGAGCATAAACTTATCGCCCTCAAGAATTTTAGCGGTAAGTCCCATCGCGGCGGCGTGCTGATCGGGGTCAGAGAGAACGATCTCTTTACCGATAATACCAATGGTGTCCCCATTTTTGATGGTAACGCCCTTGATTTCCGCATCGCGGATAGAAGGAGAAACGTATCCCGCGCTCACGCGGCCGAGAGCTTCGGTCATCTCGTTTGCAATCGCATCGGCATCATCAAGTTCAAATTTGGCACAAGAAAGAGCCACGTAGCCCGAGCCGATATTCTTGCTTGGAATAACGTGAATTTTGGCTGCCGTATAAATGTCTGCTGCCTGCTGTGCCGCCATAAAAATGTTACCGTTATTCGGGAAAACAAAGATATGCTCGGCATTTACCTTGGCAAATGCATCGAGAAAATCATTGGTAGAGGGGTTTTGCGTTTGTCCACCCTCGACCACTTCATCCGTACCGAAATCACGATAGAGCTGCTCAATGCCGGGGCCCGTGCAAACAGCAACCACGCCATACTTTTTAGCAGGTGCAGCAGGTGCTTCCTCTTTTGCGGGTGCGGCTTTTTCTTCCTTTTCACCTTCCACCACAGAGCTGTGTTGGAGAGACATATTTTCGATCTTCACCTTCAAAAATTCGCCAAAGGTGCGGCAATGCGCAAGAACCTTTTCGGGCGTGAGGGTGTGCACGTGAATTTTAACGATGCTATCGGTTTGGAAAGCAACAATCGAGTCACCGATGGTGGAAAGGAACGCTTTGAGCGCGTCAACGTCAAAGGTTGCGATATTTGTTTTGGAATTTTGCAGACGAACAAGAAGCTCAGTGCAATAGCCGTAGGTCATAACGCTATCGGGTCCAAAAGCGTCGAGGTCAGCTTCGGGGGCGGATGCAGCCTTTGCGTTCGCTGTGAGCTGTGCCATCTGCTCCTCGCCCAAGATCTCCTCGCCGTTGAGAACGCGGTTGAAGCCGTCCATAATATAGAACAGTCCTGCTCCGCCGCTATCTACAACGCCTGCTTCACGCAGAACGGAGAGAATTTCGGGGGTGCGTTCAAGGGATGCACGCATTTCACCGACAAGATCGGAGAAAAGCGTACTGATCGTACTTTCGGGCGTGATACGAGCAACGGCGTATTCCACAGCCTCGCGCGCAACGGTGAGAATTGTACCCTCGGTAGGCGTCATAACCGACTTATATGCCTGTTCTACACCTCTTTGCAGGGCACGTCCGAATGCAGCGGGATCGGCTTGGTCGACACCCTCGATGCCCTTTGCAGTGCCTGCAAAGAACTGCGAGAGGATAACGCCCGAGTTTCCGCGTGCGCCAAGGAGCATACCGTGCGAGAATGCCTTCATAACGTCGGCAAGGTTATCGGTTTCGAGATTTTCGATAGCGGCAACACCGCTCTCGATGGTCATACGCATATTGTCGCCTGTGTCTCCATCAGGAACAGGGAATACGTTGAGCTTATTGACTTCCTCGGCATTGGAGCGCAGTTGCATTGCTCCCCCTTTTGCCATTTTGGAAAGCAAGTTGCCCCCCATCACCTTAATATCGTTCCAAGTCGTCTTCTTTTTTGCGTTTGGATCCTTCGCGGCAGCGGCACGCTCGGCCTTTTTTTGTTCCGCCTTCTTCTTGGTAGCATCCTGCACCTTGATGATGGCTACGGCCGTTTGATGTACGCTGGTCTTTGCCGCTTTTTTGACCGTTGTGGCGGCCTTTTTAGCGGTAGATGCCGCGATTTTTGCTACGTCCTCTTTGGTGAGTGCAGTCTGCTTTGCAGGCTTTTTAGCGTTCTGCTTGGCGGACGGTGCGGGCGTTGCTTTCTTTTTATCTTCTGCCATAGGTTGATCTCCTTATAGTAGGGTGGTAAGTGCACCTCGTGTGCACGTTTTATCTTGCATCTGCAACAAAGAAGAGTGCTATCGTGCCGGGTCCGGAATGTGCTCCGATAACGGGACCGACATCGGTAATGATCTTCACTTCCACACCGTGTCTCTCTTTGAGAATGTCAGCGAGCTGCTGTGCATCTGCAAGGCAATCGCCATGGGAAATAAAAACGGTACCGTTTGCCTTATCTACGGCCTTTTCGGTATATTTATCAGCCATTGCTACGATGGACGTTCTGCGGCCGCGGACCTTGGATACGGGAATGAGGTGTCCCTCGTTGTCCATATAGAGCACAGGCTTGATGCCAAGCAGGTTGCCAACGAATGCCGCGGTGGGGCTGACACGTCCGCCTCTCTTGAGGTAAACGAGATCGTCAACGGTGAACCAAATGCCCATACGTCCGATCAGATCACGCACGAAAGCCTCGGCTTCTTCAATGGTGGCGCCCTTTTTCTTTTCCTGCAAGGTCAAATAAAGCATAAGACCTTCACCCGCCGATGCGGCAAGTGTATCAACAGCAATGATCTTTGCCTCGGGATATTTTTCCTTGAGCTCGAGAGCGGCAATGCGTCCGGAGTTGTAAGTGGTGGAGAGTCCCGAAGAAAATCCGATGTAAAGCACGTCTTTGCCGAGCTTGAGTGCTTCTTCCTCAAACATTTTTGCGAATGCCTCGGGGGGGACGGCTGCGGTTTTTGCAACACCGCCTGCTCTCATCTTATCATAAAATTCTTTAACCGACATATCGTCGTTGGAATATTCCTTTTCTTCTCCGTCAAAGCGGAAGGTCAAGCTGCGGTAGGGTACGCCCCACTCTGCAAGCAATTCGGGCTTGATATCACAAGCGGAATCGGAAAAAATAACATAATCTCTCATTTGATTTCTCCTTTAATGTGGGGTAAAAACGTTTTTTGATGCTCCATTGGGAGAGCAACAGTTACCCATTATCATTATTTATGATCCTATTTTACCATGAAATTGTTATTTTGTCAAGTAATTTTCTGTAAATTAACGCGTGCCGACGCGCGTGCGCGCGCCCGCGTATGCGCGCGAGAAAAGGCGTATTTCAACCTTTTCCCACTCGCTCTCTTTTATCTGCCAAAAAGCTCCAAAATTTTGAATCTTGCCCGATAGACCGGCTTGTCACTTTCGGTAATGATCTTATATTGCGTGGGCGTAAAGCCGACCGAAATGCAGGCATCCTCGGCTGTTTTTTCGCTCACCGTTGCCGCACCGAGGCAAAGCGGCGGAAAGAGACAGCACCACCAATTCTGCCCCTCGCCCGCGCCAAGGCTGACGCGCATCGAGATATATTCCCCTGCGGGGAAACAAAGGCTATCGTAGGTGCGTGTGGGATAATCCTCAAGTCCCATTTCAATGCTGACGGCATCGTGAAAGCCTTCCTCTCGCAAGACGGTTTGTGCAGTTTCGGTCAAAAAAGAACGGTTCTCTTCCAAGAGAAGAACGGCTTCCTCTTTGGTTTGGCAATTCTGCAAAAGCGGAACGGTCACATCGAGAATTGCATCTCTGACCGCGAGTTTGACGGCTTGATCTTCCTCGCTATCCGAGTTGGCAAGCACGTGCAAGCGCACGACCTTATCATAGATCTCCTCTTCCCCGTGCACGGGCAAAAGTCCTACGGCGAGCAAGCACAGAGCGGCTATGATGGATAGTGTAAGTATTCTTTTGTAAAACATAACAAAACCCTCCTTTTTGGTTTCTGCATCATCAAGCATTGCCCAAAAAGGAGGGGTTTTATTCATTTGCGGTCAGAGTTCTTCAAAGTGGATAGCCGAAACGATGCGCCGCACGGCTTCTCCCATATCGACAGCGGTCAAGGTGCATCCTGCTGCCTTTGCGTGTCCGCCGCCCTCGAATCTGCGGCAGAGCTCCGAGACATCGTATTCCCCATTGGAACGAGACGATACGCGGAATTTGCCCTCGGGGAGCGGTTGACGAATGCACAGCGCTACCTCGACACCCGACAGCGAACGCGGAATATCCACAAGCGCTCCCAGATCGTCGTCACTGAGTCCAAGGGCGACCTTGAGCGCATAGGGGAAGGTTACAACTGCGATCTTGCCATCGGCAAACAGCTCCATATTGGAGATCGCCGCCGACTGCGCGCGCAGACGCTCCAAGCTTTTGTTTTCAAACAAACGGCGGTTGATGTCGGCACAGTTGATGCCGCTTGCCACAAGCTCTGCGGCACGCAGATGCGTTTTGGGAGTGACGTTGGAATAGCGGAAGCATCCCGTGTCTCCACTGATGGCGGCATAAAGATCAATGCACATCTCCTCGTCGATGGTGATACGCTCTTCGCTTGCCAGCTTCTTAATCAGGTCAAAAATGATCTCGCCCGTAGCAGCCGCGCCCGAGCGGATGTAGGACTGCGCGCCGTAAGGGGCATCGCCTTCGTGGTGGTCGATCATCAGATCGACTTGATCGCCAAAACGGTCGGACAGAGTGCCCATTTGCGAAAGAGATGCCGTATCGACGCTGATAATGCGCACAGGTTCAAAATCAGAGAGAACGGCATCCAAAAGTACACTCGCCTGCGTGCCGTTCATTAAAAATTGCAAGTTTGTAGGAACCTCGTCAGAACAGATGCAACGGGTATTGGAGCCAAGCTGCTCCAACACACTGCGAAGTGCAAATGCCGAGCCGACGGCATCGGCATCGGGGTTGCGGTGAAAAATGATAAGCGTATCGGCTGGAGTTTCCAGCGCCGCGATCAGCTCATCAAGACTTGTCAAGGCTTCGCTCATACTTCTTCTTCGTCCTCTTCCTCGGGTTTGATATCAAGGGTGTTAAGAATGGATGCAATGTGCGCGCCATAAGCTACCGAATCGTCAGCCACAAAGGTGAGTTCGGGCGTGATGCGCAGATTGAGCGAGTTTGCGAGCTCGCGGCGGATAAAACCGGATGCCGCTTTGAGTCCCTTGGCAACCTCCTTTTTGTCGCCCCCCATAACAGAATAATAAATTTTTGCGAATTTGAGGTCAGGTGTGCAGTCTGCCGCCGTAATGCTGATAAAAGCCTCGCTGACACGGGGGTCTTTGACACGGCGCAGGATCATTGTCAACTCCTTTTGCATCTCTTCATTGATGCGTCCTCTTCTGTAATTTGCCATAGCTTATTTCCTTTCGTCAAGATAAGAAAACGGCTTCCCCACTGTACGGAAAGCCGTTCTCGGATGTAAGAAATCAATTTTACGCTTCCATTTGATCTGCATTGGCGATAACTGCCGCAGCGGGAACCTCAAAGCTATCCTCAGGGAGAGCTACTTCTTCTGCCTCGCCTGCTGCAGATTCTTCTGCGATAGCGTCAACCTCATCGGCTGTACCCTCAAGGACGGGCTCTTCCTTTTTGAAGAATTTTCTATAAATCTTCACGGCAACAAAGCATACCGCTCCGATAGCAAGCAGGATGCCCAAAATTTTCAAAATTGTTCTGCCGGTTTTAGAACCTTGATTTTCCATATTTATACCTCCACTCATTGTGGCATAGTACCACGATTACACATTCTATAAAAAGTATAACACATTTTTTTGAAAAATCAAGGGCTTTCTAAAATTTTTTTTGATTTTTTTAAGAAATCTATTCCCTTTTTTGCCATTCTGTGATAATATGATAAAGGATAATGCCAAAAAAAGGAGGAAACCGATGACATACCGTCAGCTTTGCACAAAATTGCAGGATGCAAAAATAGAGGATGCCGAATGGGACGCACTTTGTCTGATTGAGCATTTTTGCGCGGTTTCTCCTTCCCTTTTGCGCGCCGCCCCCGACCGTGACTATGAAAATGCCGCACTTGATGATGCCGTCAGCCGTCGAATGGCGCACGAGCCTCTCCAATATATTTTGGGCGAATGGGAGTTCTACCGCCAAAAGTATGAGGTAACCCCCGACTGTCTCATTCCGCGTGCCGACACCGAGATTTTGGTGGAAACGGCAATTCGCCTCTTACCCATTGGCGCACACTTTGCCGACCTTTGCACGGGGAGCGGTTGCATCGCGGTCTCCACGCTTGCAGAACGTCCCGACACCATAGCGGTAGCACTCGAGAAATTCCCCGCAACGCTGGCACTTGCCAAGCGCAATGCCGCAAAAAATGGCGTTGATACACGATTTTGCGGCGTCCTTGCCGATGTTCTCGATTCTCCCACCGATCGCGGAGATGCGGCCTCCTTTGATGCGATCCTTTCTAATCCGCCCTACATTCCCACGTCGGATATTGACGGCCTCTCCCCCGAGGTGCACGCCGAACCGACGGTGGCTCTCGATGGCGGCGAGGATGGTCTTCTTTTCTATCGTGCCATCCTGAAAAACTACACCCCCTTGCTCAAAAAAGACGGATTCTTCCTTTTTGAGATCGGTTTCGATCAAGCCGAGGCTCTCATAGCCCTTGGAAAAGAACAGAATTTTGCACACGTACACGTCATTCGCGACCTTGGCGGTCGTGATCGCGTAGTTTATCTTTCAAATATACCCTTTGATGAAAGGAGCACTTCCCTTTGAAAATCGTTGTACTTGCGGGCGGCTACTCCCCCGAGCGCGAGGTGTCGCTCACCTCGGGCAGTCTGATCGCCAATGCGCTGATCAAAAACGGACACAGCGTCCTACTTTTGGATGCTTATTGCGGCATTCGCGATCTGCCGCGCGATCCCTTCTCGCTTTTCAAAACCGAGGCAAATTACTCGCACACGATCAGCGAAGAGATCCCCGATTTGAAAAAACTGAAAGAAGAAAACGGAAACTCCGAGGCTCTCATCGGTCCCAACGTTCTTTGGCTCTGCCGTATGGCAGACCGCGTTTTCCTCGCTCTACACGGAGCGATGGGCGAGAACGGTCAATTACAAGCCACGCTGGATAACTACGGCATTCGCTACACGGGCTCGGGCTACGTCGGCTCTCTTTTGGCAATGGATAAGGATCTTGCCAAGCGTCTTTTACGAGATGCGGGGGTCCGCACGCCCGATTGGGTATTCGTTGATCCCACGCTCCCAGAAAGCCGTACTGCCATTCTTGAAAAGATCGGTCTGCCCTGCGTCATCAAGCCCACAAGCTGTGGCTCGAGCGTAGGTGTGACGATTGTAGAAAATGAAAACGAGCTCGATGCCGCGCTTGCCGCCGCCGCTCCTTGGGGCGACCGCGTGCTTGCTGAAAAAAAGATAGCAGGGCGCGAATTGACCGTCGGTATTCTCGACGGACAGACGCTCCCCATCGTAGAGATCATCCCAAACGAGGGCTTTTACGATTACAAAAACAAGTATCAAGGTAACACCCGCGAGGTCTGCCCTGCCGAAATTCCCAAACGCGTAGCGAAAAAGGCTGCCGAGGCAACACAGCGCGGATTTGAGGCTCTTCGCCTTCGCGGATATGCACGCTTTGATTACATCATGGATGAGAGCGGCAAGGTTTGGTGTCTGGAAGCCAACACGCTCCCCGGTATGACTCCCCTGAGTCTGCTCCCGATGGCTGCCCAAGCCGCTGGGATTTCCTATGAGGAATTGTGTGAAAAGATAATTGAACTGTGATGGATTGCGGGGGAACCCTTTTTGAGAAAAGGGTTCCCCCGCACCTCTTCCCAAAAACTTTCTAACAAGATGCTCAAAAAGTAAATTGTCGCTTCACTAACATACGGTCGGCGCAAGCGGTACGCTTGCTTTGGCTGTCGCGAGCGCGTGGGCACCACCGAGACCCTGCGCGCTAAAAGAGTTGTTTTTCTATAGCCGATATTATAAAACAAAAAGGCGAGCCAAACATCGTCCGTTTGGCCCACAACAGTTTTATTATATCACACTTTTTGGCATTTGTAAATAGGAAATTGGGCATTTGCAACAATTTCTGCTTTTTCTACAAAAATTAAATGCACATTTCTTACAATTTGCCATATTGACATTTGCAAAAAATCGTGTTATAATGAAGACACCAAAGAAAAGGAGGACGGTCCGATGAAATACTAAATCGGGACTTTCTCATTCGGGTGATCATTCAAAATTTAGGAACGGTGAAGAGACGGTTCGCGGAACCGATGTCTGTGCAAAGCGAGCACAGAAAAACACGGCGGTGTTACGCATCATATAGATAAAGGTAATGATAAAGATTACCGAGGTAGAAGATCCGTTCTTAACATCACGAATGAAAAACGTCCAAAAAATTCGCCCACAAACCGGCGCACATACGAAAACAAAGGGTATTCTCGTTAGAGAAAGTGGTAATTGTGTTTTGGGATATGACGAAAACGGATGATGGGTAGACTAACGAAAGAGAGGATAACAAAAGATGTTAGATACTAAGAATTGTGAGAAGTGACCCTTGAGTGGTGGGATTACAACCGTCATTCAAGGGTCACTTCTTTTTTTGTTTTCCAATCAATCTACGCGCACTGTGCGCACGATGATACATTTGCGCGCCACTCCGTCACTGTCCTGCACGCGGAAATCCGAATACACCAGAAGCGCCGTGCGGTCATCCAACGGTATCATAGAGGTATAGCAACAGCTATCCTTCATCCATTCATTGTAGTTGTACGGGATCAGGGTAACAGGATCGCCCCACCCTTCTCCCGCAGGATCGTCGGTGGCACGCACGAACAGTCCCGGACGGCCGTAAGATGCCAGCGTTACGCCACAGGCGAGCGATTGTAACTGAGGGCAAACACCACATCTATCAAAAATTTGCGGCTTTGACCAAGTGTATCCGTTGTCGGTAGATCTCGCAAGATAGCTTGGTGATCTGAAGCCCGTACGCATCAGCGTGATGATGCTGCCGTCCGGCATAAAGCAGACATCGGGCTCGCAAAAGCCCTCGGTTAAAAACGCCTCGGGAAATTCGTTGGTATCGGGTGTATATTGGATCCAGCTTCGCAGTTGAAAGCTTCTCCCCTCGTCTGTGGAGCAGAAATAATAGCAGTTGTAATAGGTCGTATATCCAAGGTTGTGCGGATTACGACCTTTTATGTAGTGTGGCAGCCACAGTGTTCCGTCGGGAGCGACGCGTAGCTTGCTGAACAGAGTCGGTCGCACGATCGCACCTTGGCACAGCCACGTGGTCATGCCCGGAAAACCCAACTCACAATCAAACGTTTCCACCTCACCGCTCTTCGGATCTGCTATGTGGAAGGTATAGGTTTTGGGAAACAGATCGGGGATCTCCTCCATAGCAAGCACGTCTGCGTGTCTATGCGCCATACGCGTCAGCTCTGCGTGATATTCGTCGGAAATGGGATACGGCTTGTGAGTGATATAATCTATGTATTTTCCGGACGGTAAGCGTTCACCAAAGCAAGCGATTATCTCGGCGACCTCGCTCGGGAGCAGTTCACGCCATGACTTTCCCTCATCCTCGGAAACAGCCCACGCCTTTTCCTGACCGTACGCTTCGCAGTTGTCTGCCACTGCATGGTATTGGAGCGCGATCCTGCCATCGGGCAAGCGTCTGAGCACCGGGAACTGATAAGGTCCCCACGGGGCACTTTCGTAAGTCACTCCCATCTTCACAACGACAGGCTCACCTATTTTTAACTGAACAGCCATTTTCTTTCCTCCCTAAACGCGTTTTACATCGGAGCACCTGCTCCCTGCACCTATTATACAAAAGTTCGTGTACGTTGTCAAGAAAAACTTCCCTCCATCGATGATTTCTTTTCACAAGATTCTATTGCATTATCCACCCACGGTATGGTATAATATAGATAGACAAGTATCACGAGGAGGCGACCTATGAACAGCTCTTTGCAAATTGACACCATTCCCTTTCGTGTCATCACACCTGACGACCGTACACGTTACGAGGAGCTTTTGGCACTTTCAGGAGAGCGCGGATGTGAATTTTCCTTCGCCAATCTTTATCTTTGGGGGCGTCAGAGCATTGCTTTTTTGCACGAACAAGCACTCTTTTTTTCACAGTTCAACCGCCGAAGCGTCTATCCTTATCCCGTAGGCAATGGCGATAAAAAGGAAGCCTTGCAAGCCATTATCCACGATGCAACCGCACGAGGCATTCCCTGCCGCATTACGGGCCTAAGTGAGGCAGACACCAAAATTGTCGAGAGCCTCTTCCCCGGACGCTTTCGCTTTCATTGCGACGAGGATGCGTTTGATTACGTTTACGACATCAACGACCTCGCCGACTTACCGGGCAAAAGGTACCACACAAAGCGCACAAATCTCAATCGATTTGCCGAACAATTCCCGAACGCACACACAGAGCCGCTCGCGGATGCAAACCTTGCCGCCGTTGAAGCTTTTTTACAAAAGTGGTTCGAGAATCGCTTACGTGAGGACCCTGACGTAGACTTTCATATGGAACGCGCGGCTCTGCGTAAAGCTCTGCGCGACCGCGAGGCCTTGCAATTACACGGGCTTGTACTGATGAATGGTGAGCAAGTAATTGCCGTAGCAATCGGCAGCTTACTCTCTCCCGAGATCATGGATGTGCATTTTGAAAAAGGGGCACCCGATGTTCCCGGTGCTTACGCCGCCATCAACTGCGCATTTGCACGATACGTGCGTCAAAAATTCCCCTCTGTTCGTTTTCTTGACCGTGAGGAGGATATGGGAATTGAAGGATTGCGCCGTGCAAAGCAAAGCTATCGTCCGCACCACATGATACGCAAATATTGGGCTTGCCTTTTGGAGGACGGATATGATTATTGATGCTCCAACACACGCAGACATTCCCGCTCTTTGCTCGCTTTGGAAAGATACCTTTGGCGATACGGATGCTTTTTTGAAGGATTTCTTTTCCACTGCATTCTCATCTGAAAGATCCCTTTGCGCTCGCATAGACGGCAAAATTGTTGGAATGCTCTATTGGTTTGATTGCTCGTGCGAAGGCAAAAAGATCGCCTATCTGTATGCCGTCGCTACACACAGTGCTTATCGCGGACGCGGCATCTGCCACGCTTTGATGGAAGAAGCACATCATCTTTTACAAAGCCGCGGATATGCAGGTGTTATTTTGGTGCCCGCCGAGGATCATTTATTTGATTTTTATGCACGTATGGGCTACACCGTCTGCTCATATAACAGCACCCTCGAATGTAAGGCCGATGGGCAACATTTAGAGATGCGCCCTATTTCCTCGGCGGAATACGCCGAACTTCGCCTACGGTTCCTTCCCCACCAAAGCGTTTTGCAAGAGGGCGAAAACATCGCATTTTTGCAAACCCTTGCAAGCTTTTGGGCAGGAGAGAATTTTTTGCTCGCTACGCGAAAAGACGGAGATACGCTATTCGGGCTTGAGCTTTTGGGCGACGTCCCCCTCTCCCCACACATCACGCAAACGCTTGGCTTTGATGAGGGTAAATTTCGCATCATCGGACAAGATGAGCCTTTCGCAATGTTCCGCCCTTTGGGAGAAGCCATCCTATCATTGCCCACCTATTTTGCATTCGCCTTTGATTAAAGTTCGTCGATACAGAAAGAATCATCTCTTCTCCGCGCTCCTCGCAGAAAAAGTACGAGCTTATGAAAAGCTCCCGGTAAATAAAAATCGAAAATCTATTGACTTTATCAGTATTCAATGGTATAATGATGCGGGTGAATGGCAAGGCTGTCATTCACCCGCGCATTGTGTAAAGAAAGCGAGGTGTTACAATGAAGACCAAAACCGAAGAGATGTATGCCAAAATGAGCCCTTGGCGCCTTTTTTTTGTGGTTGCTGCTCCCGGTATGATCAGTATGTTCGCAATGTCGATATACAGCATTATCGAGGGCGTGTTTATCGGTCAGATCCTCGGTGAGGGCGCTTTTGCTGCCGTTAACATTGCAATGCCTTTGGTTATGATCAACTTTTCGCTTGCCGACCTGATCGGTGTTGGCGCATCGGCTCCCATTTCGATAGCGCTCGGGCGAGACGACCACAAGACCGCAAACAACTTTTTCTCTTGCGCGGTCATTCTCAACTTTTTGGCATCTACCCTTATGGGTGCTATCA
>JAZNZC010000021.1:0-5239 GCA_045594745.1 Eubacteriales bacterium | reverse complement strand
GTCTTCCTAAGACCGCTTGGCCTCCGACTTAGCGCATACGTCAGCTTGCGGATTTTCCCGAAATCGGTGCGCCGCTTTCCTCTATCATCAGCCTTGAAGTGCCGTACCGCTTCCTTGTCTGCGGTAACTACACCGCTTTTTATAAGGTTGAGGGCGACGAGGTTCACATCATCCGTGTACTCTACGGCAGACGGAACTTTATGCAGATGCTTTTCGGAAGGTCATACGACGAATAATCAAAATCGAAAACAAAAGTTGACAAACACAGAAAACGATGCTATACTAAATAAGCATTATGCTATGTAAATCAGGAATGGAGGCAGGGAATGGAAAACAGAGTTCAGATAAATGCGTCGATATCTTTATCAATAGACATGATCGGCTCTCTTGAATGTCAGCCCAATTGGGTTGGCAAGGAGCACAGTCATCACTTTTGGGAGATCATTATTATCACCGAGGATATGAAAGCCTTTGATGTGTCGCTTGTCAAGCCCAACGAGCCCCATTCCTTTCGCAACAGCACCCCTTCGGTAGCGTACATATTATATATAGGTTTCCGCTTTGGCGGTTCTATCGATACGGAAGCGATGAGAGAAAGAATTTTGTGTAGGCTTAAAGATAGCAGGTATTACGGTGACTATGCCGAGTTCTTTAATGAAATGGAGAAATATGGCACCAAGGACGGCAGTAGTGACAATATATTACCCCGCGTTTTCTCCTTTTTGACAGAGGCACTTGGCGAATATATGCTTGAGGGTGGAGAGGATGAGCACCACAGTATCGTTGCCGAAATCAAAAAATACATATCCATCAACATAGGAAAGCAGTTGACAATAAAGGAGATAGCCGGTGCGCTTTATCTGTCCCCCAAGTATATCGGAAATGTTTTTAAAAAGAAAACGGGAATGGGAATATTACAATATCAAAAATCCAAAAAGATGGAGCAGGCACTCTTTTATTTGAAAAGCGGTGAATATACCGTCAAGGAGGTCTCTTCTGTTCTGGGATTTGAAAACATAGCGTATTTTTCAAACACGTTCAAGGATTATTACGGACTGTCACCTGTGAATTTTACCAAGAGTCAAGATAGGAAAAATTTATAACTGTAAGCGAAGTTTATCTATTTACATTTTTTATGAAATTTGATATTATTAACGCAGAATGATAGTATCTATATCATTCTGCGCTTTTTGATGCGTTTTCGACACTGTCGAATTGTAAAGAAAAATTTATAATTATTGGAGAGTGAAAAATGAAGCACTATTTGTTTGCCAAGAATTTTAAGGACTTTTCCGCCGATGAGCTTATGGAAAAATGCTGTATGTACGGCATCGACGGTCCCAATGCACTTATTCGTAACGGTTATTGGATAAATGAGAGCAATCTCAAGGAGGCGACGCCCGTATTCGTTAAGACCGCCGAAAAATACGGTCTTGAGGTCAAATATGCCGACACCGATATTGCTATTACCGACGTGGAAAAGAAGGCTGACCTCCTGAAGGCTATGAGTGACAGCGGTATTGAAAAATTCCGTCTTGCGTATTCATACAAAAAGGATTTTGAGGGCAGAATACGTGAGATCGAGGAGTTTACCAAGAGAAATCTTGCGAAGGTTGCCGAGGTTGCCGAGAAAGCAAACATTCAGGCGGTGGTGCAGATCCACGGCTTAGCATATCCTCATAACGCCACTACCGCGTATAACTGTGTCAAGGGTCTTGATCCCAAGTTTCTCGGTGTTAAGCTGGATCCCGGAAATAACTTCTCGATCGAAGGCTATGAGCTTCTGACCTATCAGGTGCCCCTGCTTGGCGAATACATCTGCGCTCTCGGCGAAAAGGACGCTATGATGGTGCGCGGAGAGGACAAGGGAGACGGCAACAAGGGCTGGTACCGTCCCTTCGCTCCGGCGCAGAACGGTGCGACAAACCATATCACACTCTTTGAAGAACTGAAGAAGATCGGATTTTCGGGTCCCGGTATCTTTATGCCTATGTATCATCCCGAAAGCTTTGAGCTTATGGAGAAGGAGTTTATTGGTGAGATCAAATACTTCAAGGATCTTGAGGAGAAATTTGGTTTATGAGAATTTGCATAATAGGTTGCGGCAGAATCGCCAAAAGCCATATAGCGGGAGCGTCTCAAATAGCGGACAAGATTCAGATCGTTGCCGCGGTTGGCAGAGATCTCGGTAAAACACGTGATTTCTGTCTTGAATACGGAATTGAAAATGCCTTTGATTCATTTGAAGACGCTGTTGCGAGTGTGGACTTTGAAGCGGTGGATATATGTCTTCCAAATCATCTCCACGCGGAATATACCGTGAAGGCGGCAGAGGCGGGAAAGCATATTTTACTTGAAAAGCCTATGGCTAATACGGTTGCGGAGTGCAAAATAATGAACGATGCGGCAAGGAAGAATAAAGTGACCTTGATGATAGGTCAAAGCCGCAGATTTTTTGAGCCCGTTATGGCTTCCATCGACCGAATAAACAAGGGAGAGATAGGCGAGCTTGTCAGTGTATCGGCAAATCTCTACGCTTATCTCGAAAAAGCGCCTACCGAGTGGTGGAACAAGGTCGAGACGGCGGGGGGGCTTATGATACCCATCTGGGGTAGCCATATCATCGACTATTGCCTTTGGGCGTTTGGCGAGACACCCAAAAGAGTTTATTGCGAGTCTTATTCGGTCAATCCCACATGGGAAGGGGAGGATGAGGTCATTATGACGCTGGGCTTTTCGGGTGACCGCTTTGCGGCGATCAGAATGTCGTGGAATACCAAAATGAAGGACGAATCCTGGAACGGCGAGGGCAAGATGCTCTCCAGTGCCGACGCGATCTATGAAAGGTACATTCAGGGCACGAAAAAGACGATGTATCTGAGCGATGAAACAAAGCTTTCCTTGAACGGTCGTCTTGTCTGCGAGGATGACGGAAGCCTTTCTAATTTTGCCCGACAGTATCTTGAATTTGTTGATGCGGTAGAGAATGGCAGAGAGCCGATCTCCTCAGGCGACAAGATAATCGAGGTCATCAAAGTTCAGGAGGCGGCACTTGAGAGCGCAAGGATTCACCAAGTTATTGAGCTTAAATGAGAAGAGGATAGAAAAATGAGAAAAATAGGACTTTCCGGTCAGATGTTTGACGACAGATCAGTCTGGGATCACCTTGAAGCGGCGGTAAGATATGGCTATGATACAGTCGAACTTCGTTCAACACATGTGAATCCTAACGTGTCTCCCGATACGTTAAGTGAAATTAAGAATTTTTTGAATGATAAGAATATTTCTGTAAACGGACTTTCCTGTTTTACGGGAAATTATGCTCTTCTTGACGAGGATGGATGCGAGACAGCTTTTGAGACCTTCAAAAAGTACGTTGATATAGCAAGCTTTATGTCGGCGAGATCGGTCAGAGTGTGGCCGGGCTGGATAGAATCAGCCGGGGCAGACGAGGCTACCTTCCGAAAGGCGGCGAAATGGATGCAATTGTCTGCCGACTATGCTATGGAAAAGGGAATCCTGATCTTTATGGAGATGCACCACGGCACGCTCTGCGATAAGGCAGACGCAAGCCTTAAGCTTTTGGAGCTTATCGACCGCGAAAACGTAGGGCTGACTCTTGATCCGGTCAATCTTTATCAGGTGCCCGAAAATTATACTTACGAAACTATAAGAAAGCTGAAAAAGTACATTTTCAACGTCCACGTTAAGGACATCATCAGGCTTGACTCGGGCAACCATCCCCATTGCTTTGAATACGGCTTTTATGCGAAGCACATCGGCAGATTTACCCCCGTTTGCTTTGAGGAGAGAGCGGAGAAGCAGTATTTTGCTCACCGTCGCATCCTGCAGGGTGGTATTGACTGGCACGGAGTGATCTCAGCCCTTGAGGAGATCGGATACGACGGAGCGCTTGTGGTAGAGAGCGTGCAGGAGGGCAATCAATTCATGCCCGGCGGCGCAAATCTCGCCAAGGCTTGTATGGACGACGTTAAGGAGCTTTTGCAGGGTGCTAAGACCAACCGAAATTGGAAAAAATCCTCCCACGGGCATAGCGGTCTTTATCCTGTCGTTACTCCCACCGAGGGCGAATGCCTTGAGGCAAGCATTTTCCGTCTGAATCTGAAAAAGGGCGAGTCTTACACTCTTTCGGACGACACACTTGAGATGAATCTGCTTGTGACAAAAGGAAAGGTTGCCCTCTCGGGCGCGCTTGACGATCAGCTTGACACTCTCGACAGTTTTTATATGCCGAGTAAAACAGCGGTCGAGATCGAAGCGCGAGAGGATTGCTCCATCTACATCGGCGCGGCAAAATGCGAGGGATACGGCAAACCGTTTGTTAGAAAAATGGATATGAGTCTCCCTCTCGGTGACATCCATCAGATACACGGCGAGGGCTCGGGAAGCCGCGAGGTCATGTTTACCTTGGCGCCTCAGGATGCCGCATCAAGGCTTATATGCGGTGTTACCTGGAGCGGTGACGGCGCGTGGACGAGCTGGAAGCCTCATCAGCACGAAAAGGATCTTGAGGAGGTCTATTGCTATTTTGACACCGAAAAGGGTCTGCATTACAGCTACAATTTAGGAGAGAACTTTGCGGATGCCACAGCTTACGTTATTACGGACGGCGATATGGTGATCGCTCCCAAGGGCTATCACCCCACCTGCGCGATCCCCGACAGCAAAAATACATATTTCTGGGTGCTTGCCGCCAAAAGTCACGCGCAAAGAAGATACGATCTTGCCGTGACAGACCCCAACATTTGAGAGGTGAGATAATGTTTTCATTAAAAGGTAAAAAAGCGATCATAACAGGGGCGGCGGGCAACGGGCTCGGCTCGGGAATGGCTAAAGCGCTTCTTTCCGCGGGTGCGTCCCTTGCGATAATTGATATAAGTCCATCACTTGCCGAAAGCGTTGAATTGCTTTCGGCATTGGGAAAGGTTTGCGGTATTCATGGCGACATTTCCACCCGCGAGGGCAGAAAAAATTCGTTTAACAAGGCGTTAGCGACTCTTGGAGGAGTTGATATATTTGTCAACTGCGCGGGAATACAGAGAAGAAGTCCAAGCGAGGATTTTTCCGCCGAGGATTGGAATGCGGTCCTTGAGATCAATCTCACAGCAACCTTTGATTTTTGTCAGATGGCGGGCAGAGAGATGCTGAAGCAGGGATGCGGCAAAATAATAAACGTGGCAAGTATGCTCAGCTTTTTCGGCGGCTATACCGTTCCCGC